>JALVAL010000363.1 GCA_027011205.1 Gammaproteobacteria bacterium | reverse complement strand
CTTATGTAGTTATTAAAGAAGAATTGTATGATAAAGAGTTTGTAGCTAAACATGTAGAAGGTTTTGAAGAGTATAAAAATCATATTTTATCACATAATTATACGCCAGAATGGGCTGCGAAACTTACAAATATTTCTGCAAAAGAGATTTATAAAACTGCAAGAGAATTTATGGGGGCGAATTCTCCTATCTATTATCAAGGTAGAAGAAGTGTTTTTTCTAAAAATGATTTTCAACTTCGTCGTGCCATGGCAATTTTTCAAGGTCTTAGTGGTAATTTAGATAAAAAAGGTGGTCTGGTATATGGTGAAAAGTTAGCTTTACCAAAAGAAGAGATTAATGCTCCAATATATGGACAAGCCGAAGCTAGATTTGATAAAGAAGGTATTGCTATTCCAGCTTTAAAAACAGGTTCTTGGATTGTTCTTAGGAATATGGTATTAGAGGGAAAAAATCCTTATCCTCTAAGAGCTATGTTTATGAGAAAACATAATCCTATGAGTGGTGTTCCAAATACTAAAAAGACAGAAGAATTTTTAAGAAAAAGAGATCTTAATGTTATGATTGATATTCTTCCAAGCGATACTACAATGTTTGCAGATGTAATTTTACCTGAAGCTTCATATCTAGAGAGAACTTCTCCGGTAGCTAGTTATGGTGGAATGGAACCAGCAATTGTACAAAGAAAAGGAGCTGTTAAACCTCTTTATGAAACAAAAACTCCTGAAGTGATTTATAAAGAATTAGCTGAGAAATTATCTAAGCCTCTTTGGGAAATTACCAAAAAATATGATGAGGATGTTCAAGATGATATTGATGGTATGAGTGCTAAAGAGATTGAAGATTACTATAAAGAGAATGGTTTTGATCTAGCTGAACCTTGGGAAAAACCTGTTCATGAACAAAATGAAGAGAGAATTACAAAAGCATTTGGTAAAAAAGCTTGGGAAATATTGGATGAAAAAGGTGTTTATTATCCAAATATCGAAGAGTATCATACACAACTAAATCCAAATGAATTTCAATACTATCCTGAAAATAAGAAAAACTATTCGACACAGGGAGATAAGTTAAAAGTTAAATGTAATCTTAGTAACTTAACAAAAAAAGGTGTTGATGCTATGCCGACATGGCATAATGATTATGCCTTTAAGGTACCTGCCGGTAAATTTAGACTTGTAACCGGTCGTCATGCACAATTCACTCAAAGTGGTACAACAAATAATATGATGCTTAGAGATCTTATTCCTACAAACTATATATGGATAAACAATCAGGTATGTGACAAAATGGGAATAAAATTTTCTGATAAAGTTGAGGTAAAAAGTCCTATAGGAAAAGTGACTATTATGGCTTATCCGACAAATAAAATTGCTCCTAATCAAATTTTTATGTTGCATGGTTTTGGTGGAAGTAGCGAAAAGATGGAGATGGCTTACGGAAATGGGGCAAATGATGCTTTACTTATCGAAGATAAGATTGAGCCGGTATATGGTGCAGCAGTAATGCATGAAACAAATGTAGAAATTAGGAAGGTGTAATTATGGCAAGATATGGAATGGCACTTGATTATAAGAACTGTATCAACTGTAAAGCATGTGAAGTAGCATGTAAAGAAGAAAATGGTGTAGAACTAGGTGCAGAAAAACATAGAATTTGGGTAGGTGGAAATAATCCTAATGGTGAGTGGCCACTTTTAGATATTGCTTCTGCTGCATTTATGCCTAGTCAATGTCAGCATTGTGATGATGCTCCTTGTCAAGAGGTTTGTCCGACACATGCAACTTATTATGATGAAAATGGTGTTGTAAGGGTAAATGCTGATAAATGTATTTTATGTTCTTATTGTATGAACGCTTGTCCTTATGATGCAAGATATGTAGATGAGAGAACAATGACAGTTGATAAGTGTACTTTTTGTTCAGATACAAGACTTGCTCGTGGTGAAACAACTACCGCTTGTCAAAATACTTGTCCTACAAAAGTAAGAACATTTGGTGATTTAGATGATCCAAATAGCGAAATTAGTGAACTTTTAAGAACAAGAGAGCATTTTAGTCTAAAAGCTCATCTTGGAACTAAACCAAAACTTTTTTACCTAACATAAGGAGGATAAAGTGAATTTTATTAAAAAAATTATACCTATGAAGGAT
>JALVAL010000362.1 GCA_027011205.1 Gammaproteobacteria bacterium | reverse complement strand
AGATTTTATATAATTATACAATGTTTTGTATAATTTATTTGTGTTACGGGGTGGGTGTCAAAAATCGTTAAATTCTAAAAACTACCAAATTCCAATACAGTTTCAAAAGGTGCGAAAAAGGCTGGAATTAGCGTGTTTTTTTAATTTCCTGAACATATAAAGGACTGCGGCATACAGGGCAGATTGACTGGTTTTCTGTTGCCTTCCATTGCTGGTTGCATATGGTACATTGATATGTAACTTGATTGCCGGAGGGTTTTGTTTCAGACGGTTTAAAAGTGTCAATTATACTCTGGAGATCGGGTGTATAATTTTTTATGCGCTCCTGCTTTTTTTCTTCTAACCGCTGCCTGGCAAGCAATTCAGCTTGTTTATATTTAGGATGGTATATCCATTTTTTAGATTTTAAGTCGGTCTGTAGATAAGTATTAAGGATGTTTTTGTAACTTTTACCTGTTTTATTTGCATCAAAAAATAACGGCTTTGTCGATTCTAATGATATAGAAATTATGCCGCATTTTTTATTATCCAGATCAAATGAACTAAACGGTATGCTTTTGTCAGGATAATTAAACAATATTATAAACGGATAATCCTGAACCTTTCCTATGACATCCACTTTATGGCCCAGATAGTTTTGGTCAATATCAATATTATTTAATGAAATGGCACTTCTTCCTGTTATGTTGAACTCTTCCTTAATGAGAATTTCATTATAGGAATCAGTGACAACTGCATTATAAGGTGGCAGATCAATTTTAAGGTTTTGGCCGATAAGCTGTAAGGCCATCATACGGACAGAGGAAAAAAAAGAATATTCGCATATATCTTCTATATTATTAACAGCCTCCTTATTACTAAGATGCGCAAAATGCCATTCGTTAATATCGCCCTGTCTGGCGATTAAAGGTGAATGGCATGAAGGACAGATGCAATCACACGCTTTACCTTTTGGCACAGCATGAATATCAACTAAGGTATTACGATCTTTATGTAATCCAAATGGAATAAGCGTGTCATTATTTGATGTTTTATCTTCCATGTTTATCCCTGGTACTGGCTGTAATATTTCTGATCAAAAACTAATTACTGTTTTTATCTCATAAACATGATGTATGTGTTTTCCATCCCACTGATAAATATAATGTTTGCTTTGTTTCACTGGGCTGGTCGCAATGGCTTTAAATAAAGCGAGGCATTCACCACCACAATCTCTAACGCTGGTATAATACAGACCATTAGAACCTTGTGAACGAATATTTCCGGCAAAAGCCTGACATAAAGGATAGGTGCTTACATCCTCAGATTGTAAGGTTTTATATGTTTTACTGCGAATATCATGCACAGGCAAAGCAACTTCCCCCACATAACATCGCATTTGCAGATCACAAGCCGGTTCGTTAGTCATGGCTAAAAACCGTTCACGATGGAAACAGGTTTCCTTAATGGCGGTCTCATAAGACAAACCCGCGTAATAAACACCATAACGACCATTGGTAAAACGACTGACATTGCCAATATGTGTGAATGCGGCCATAACAGCAGAGGAACCTGGGCCGACCAGACGTTCTGCGACGGGTACCAGAGAAATATCGCCAACTTCCTGACGTATGCGATCATTGGTCATGCTTTCCAGTTCATATAAAACCTCCAGTTCATCCGGATCAACCAGCGTTTCAAACAAGGCGACAGGAGGGTAACGGGATGAGATGATCCGATAGTGCTTAATATCGGTCAAATCTTTTTTCCTGGGCTTAAACTTACCCTCGTTGCGCATCTAAATATTTCCTGACTTCGTATAGATGGCTCATTTTCCCCTGCAACATATATTGCAAGGCACTCTGTCCTGCAAACAATTCCGCCTGATTGTCACGATGAACCCAGGAATTGGCCTGTTCCGGGCGATTAAATATAATATGCAGGGCCTTATAAATGCCCAGCAAGTAAGATATTCTTTCCAGTGTATCATGGGAAAATTCTTTAACTGCACCTTTTTTCCAACGATGGAATGTGGCTTTAGAAGGTGAACCCAGTAATATTATTTGCTGTTCATTGGTTAAACCCCACTCTTTCACCAGATTGAAGAAGGCTTTAGCCGCAATCCTTGACTGATGTTCACTTTTATTCTGCTGCCGGTCTAATACTTGCATGGCACTCTCCTATATAAATCAATAGTATCGTTTGATACTTATTTTATATTATAGTATCATTTGATACTGTTATCAAGCGTTGATCTTGTACCCAACATTCCGCACTATGAAAAAGAACTTCTGAGACAGGCTTTATTAAGGTTGTTAACCGGGCAGCAAATACACCAAAAACGATTTGCTGCTGTTAAATCTTTATAGTGTCGATTATGACGGCCACTGGCATGATCCGGCTTTAGAGGCAGATGAGACAGATCAGGCTTGTTTAAAATATAAAGCCAGGAATTAATACCCGTGAAACTTATAGAAATGTCCGTCCGTTAGGAGTAACACTTTGCTCAGCTGTTTTGAGCAAAAGTTTAAAGCTGGCGCCCAGATAGTCTGTATTGACTTCCTTTTATAGACCAGTATACTGGTCTATAAGACTATTAACACGGAGTATCTTTAATGTTAGAAAAAGTGGGTTCCTATGATGCCAAAACTAAACTCCCCGAAATATTGAGGCGAGTTGAATCAGGCGAGTCTTTTACAATAACAAATCGTGGCAAACCCATTGCTGACTTAATTCCCAGTCGTTCAAATGACAGACTCAAGGCTGAATCAGCCATACACAATATTTTAAAGGCCAAAAAGCATAAAGTGTCTGATTCTTTACTTTATGAGCTAAAAGAAGAAGGGCGTAAATGACCGGTTTTGTACTTGATAATTCAGTCTCTATGCGATGGTTGTTGGCTTGTGAAAAGGCTTCAGATCAAAAATATGCTGAAAAGGTTCTTGAGAGCATGATGGAAGTTGATGCACTAACCCCTAATCTTTGGCATCTTGAAGCAATAAGTGTTTTGCTGGGTGCTGAAAAAAGAGGTGAAATTAGTTTAGGTGAGATTGAACGGTTTATTTCTCAATTAGAGAATCTGCCTATTCATGTTGATCCATTAACAGCTCATCAGGCTTTTAGTCGAACTCTTGTTCTGTCACGAGAATATAATATGAGTAGTTATGATGCTTCATATCTTGAATTAGCTATGCGTGAAGGGCTTCCATTGTCTACATTAGATAAAAAAATGGTAAAAGCAGCTAAAAAAGCTGATGTTGAAATTTACAAACCCTGATGCAGGAAAACTGTGAATTATCGTTATCTACTACGAGTTTTTAACAAGGCTAATCCGGCACAGGAAAATATCATTAAACCGCTCTGTCTCTTTACAGAACCATTTTGCCACATATTCAATTTCAGAATCATTAATTGAATAACCTCTGGAAATTGACTGTTTAATCA
>JALVAL010000361.1 GCA_027011205.1 Gammaproteobacteria bacterium | reverse complement strand
CGAGACGATTAACAAAAATCAATTGGAACAGATAGAAAATTAGAGTCTGCTATCTTTTAAACAGACTTGTAAAGAAATATAAAATTACCCCGAGCTGTTCAAATAACGACTGTAACTGTTGATTTACTGAGTCATTTTTTCTGCACTAGATCTGGTATAAGATGAGTTTGTACAACAAATAATAAAAATGGTATGAACAGGAGCGGATATTACAGGACAAAACTGTAGAATTTGCTGGAATATTTCGGGTTGCTTTTTAAATAAACTTTCTAAAGTTAAAGTTTTCCCATTTCAGATTACTGAAAAAAAGTTATCTGAGGTGTTGAGCAATGTCTGCAAGTCAGGTTGTGATTAACTCATGGCCACTTATTTCGTTATTTTCCAGTAATCAATAAAATATTTTACTGTTCTGGAAATAAAGGCAGTACTGGCTGATATGGAAATAGATGAAAGAGCAACAGTCCCTAATATTAAATATTACATTTAAACTTACAGTGACAAACTTAATCCCTATGGAGAAAATATGAAACTTGAATCGCTGGCTTTGCATCATGGATATAGTTCTGAACAAACAACAAAAGCGGCTGCCGTACCTATTTATCAAACTACATCCTATACATTTGATAATACCCAACATGGTGCTGATCTTTTCGACCTTAAAGTTCCGGGGAATATTTATACCCGCATTATGAATCCGACCACGGATGTGCTGGAACAGCGTCTGGCAGAAATGGAGGGTGGAATTGCTGGTTTAGCGGTTGCTTCTGGTATGTCAGCGATTACTTATGCAATTCAGTGTATATGCCAGGCAGGTGATAACATCATCAGTACCAGTCAGTTATATGGCGGAACTTATAACTTATTTGTACACACATTTCCTCGCCAGGGTATTAATGTCAAAATGGTTTCAGCTAATGACTTTGATGCTTTTGAAGCATCTATTGATGACAAAACTAAAGCTGTTTTCTGTGAATCCATCGGTAATCCAGCCGGTAATATTGTTGATATCAATAAATTATCTGAAATAGCCCATAAACAGGGTATTCCTCTTATTGTTGATAACACGGTAGCGACACCCTTTTTATGTAAACCGATAGATTTTGGTGCTGATATTATTATTCATTCACTGACCAAATATATTGGTGGTCATGGTACTTCTATCGGAGGAATTATTATTGATTCCGGGAAATTTGACTGGATTGCTAATAAAGAAAAATTTCCTATGCTAAATGAACCCGATCCGTCTTATCATGATGTTGTTTACACCGAAGCTTTAGGTGAGGCTGCTTATATTGGTCGATGTCGAGTTGTACCCTTGCGCAATACAGGTGCTGCAATTTCTCCAATGAATTCTTTTCAGATATTAATAGGACTTGAGACTTTAGGGTTGCGTATGGAAAGACATTGTGAAAATGCTGAAAAATTAGCCGAGTTTTTGCAAAATCATAAAAAAGTTGCATGGGTTAATTATGCAACCCTGAAAAATAGTCCTTACCATGAGCGCTGTCAAAAAATTACCAGAGGAAAAGCTTCTGGTATAGTAAGCTTTGGTATTAAAGGTAATGATCAAGTTAGCGGGAAAGAAGCAGGGGGAAAGTTTATTGATGCACTGCAAATGATTTTACGACTTGTAAACATCGGTGATGCCAAATCACTGGCTTGTCACCCTGCATCAACGACCCATCGCCAACTAAATGAGAAAGAGTTAATTTCTGCGGGTGTTAGTGCTGACCTGATAAGAATATCTGTTGGTATTGAGAATATTGATGATATCATCTCGGATGTTGAACAGGCTCTGGAAGCTTGAATATTCTTTAGGTTTAACATACAGCCCTAAATACATTTCTTTTTGAGGTTACTGCATTCAGTTAGAAATGTCAGATTTGGCTAAAACCTGATTATGCTTAGGAATCCGATTTTTTTAATAGCCCATGCTGGACTGCCATAACAGCTGCCTCAACACGGGAATGAATATTCAGTTTTCTCAAAATTGCTTTTACATGCAGTTTAACCGTGCCATCGGAGATATCCAGATTGCGGGCTATCACTTTGTTACTCTGTCCTTCTGCCAGTAAAAACAGAATTTCTGTCTCTCTGGGTGTGAGTTCGGAAAAAGGACTGGGTTCTGGTGCCGGAGGCACATGACCCTGTACCACTTTGGCCAGAATAGGCGTAAGATCCGGAGCCACTACCGTTTTACCCGCATGAATATCCTGCAAGGCAGCCACCAGTTCATCGGGCTGCATACCCTTAAGTAAAAAACCCTGAGCTCCGCATTGCAAAGCTTCAATCAGATCCCGCTCATCATCAACCGTAGTAAGAATGGCAATAGGCATGGTCTCGCCATTTTCACGCAGACTTTTTAAGACCGCAATACCATCCATGTCGGGCATACGCATATCCAGCAATACGACATCAGGTTTCTTCTCACTGACAATTTTCAGCCCTTCCTGGCCACTGCCGGCACTGGCAATGACTTCAATGCCCATGCGTTCCAGCAGACCCTGTAAGCCTGCACGGAACAGGGTATGATCATCTATTAGTAATACTCGCATTTGTTCTCATTGTCATTATATTATTATTAAGTGATGACATAATCTGCCAGTTTCAGGGGAAAAACTTGACTGATTTTTCAACCACGGGTTGGGTAGGGAATGTTAGCAGAATTCTGGTTCCCTCTCCAGTTTCTGTTTCAATTGAGATCCCGCCGCTTATTCTGCGGGCACGTTCTTCCATCACACTCATACCAATATGTTCGCCCAGACTATTGGTTAAATTGGGGTTTTCCATACCAATACCATCATCTTCAATCAGAATTTCACATTGTTCATCGCTATGACCCAGTTTGGGGCTGCGGGCAAGGATCCTGACGGTACGGGCTTTGCTGTGTTTTCGGACATTGGCCAGTGATTCCTGAACAATGCGGACAATCTGAAATTCCTGCTCAGAGCTGAGATCCATTGACCATTCATTCTGGAAGAATACTGAAATGTCACAATTGGACTTAAAATTGGAAATAATCTGTTCCAGTGCCGGGATAAGGCCGCGTTTGTCCATTGGGGCACGGAAATGGGTTATTAATCCCCGAACTTCGCGATAGGCTTCATCAATGCTTTCGTGCAGACAGTTGACCTCTTCGCGTGTTACTGGCATACCTTCCAGAATATTTTCTTCCAGAATGGTGACCTGAAAACGTAAGCTGGCGAGTGTTTGCGCCAGAGAGTCGTGTAACTCATGAGCGAGCAGGGTGCGTTCTTTCATTACTGAATGCTGGCGCGTGTTTTTATCCAGCCGTGATTTTTCAATCGCCATCCCAAGATGTTTACCAATACTGGTTAATAGTTCAGATAGATCCTCGCTCATATAGACATTCGGCTGATCAATAAAAAGATTGTAGATCCCCAGATGCACGCCCTGATGTTCCAGAGGCACGGCAATAATTTCAGCATCGTTGCCGTCAAATAACATAGTGCCTGACAGCTTGGTGCAATTTTTAATGGAAATGCCGCATTCAACAGAACCCTGAGTCAGTGAGGTGCCACAAAGACAGCGTTGAATGGGCACAAAACGCTCTTCTTCCACAAACTGTTCGTTGAGCCCCATGGAGGCCACCATTTTTAACTGGTCATCATCGGTACGTAAACGTACCGTACCAGCTCTGGCATTAGTCAGGCCAATAAGCATTTTTAAAAAGCGGGATAATAAGTCTTCCAGATCCCTGGACTGGTTAATGGACTTGGCGACTTCATAAAGAATGTTAAGAGAGCGGTTTTTTTCTTCAACCTTATGAGTCTGTTTGTCTACCTCCTGCTGAAATTCTGCGGACAGGGTTTGAAGCTTGTCACTCAGAGTATTGATATA
>JALVAL010000360.1 GCA_027011205.1 Gammaproteobacteria bacterium | reverse complement strand
ATCAAGGGACTGGTTCTAATATTTTTAATAAATTAATTCAAAAATTCTCAATACTGCCTGAATTTGTTTTATAATGGTAGATTGCCGAAATTGGGGGCGGCAGATATATGGATAAATTTGATGAATAATATATTAATAATAATGATAGCGTTTATGCTTTTTATTTCCAGCAGCGCTGTGCTGGCGGAGAATTCTAATGCTGAATTAGATGATGACTGGGGGTCGGAATGGGATAATAGCTTTGATGACAGCCCGGTGTTACCGGAGATAGTGTATCCTGAGTGGTTTAAAAAAAGCTTTCTTGAACTTCCCGATGATATCGTTGAAGCACTGAATAATGGTAAAAAAGGGATTATTGTCTATTTTGGGCAGAAACATTGTGCCTATTGCAAAATGTTAATTGACAGGGATTTTGGACAAAAAGATATTGAAACCTATACCCGAAAAAATTTTGATGTAATTGCCATTAATATCTGGGGCAGTAACGAAGTGATCACCCCAGATGGTCAGACCATAACCGAACGGGAATACGCCATTCGGGAACATGCCAATTTTACTCCTACACTAATTTACTATGACACTCAGGGCAAAAAACTATTAATGTTGCGCGGCTATTATTCTCCCTACAAATTCCGGGCAGCAATGGAGTATGTAGTAGAAGGTTATTATCGCGAAGAACCCTTTCGGGACTATATGATGCGGGCTAATCCACCCCCCAGATTTAAAGTCTCTGATATGAATCATGAAGATTTTTTTATGTCCCCACCTTATGCTCTGAATCGATCACAGTTTAAGGCTCAGGAACCTTTACTGGTCTTTTTTGAACAGCCGGACTGTCATGCCTGTGATGTACTGCATTCAGAGCCGCTGGAATTCCCTGCAACCAGAAAATTGCTGGAGAAATTTGACGTGGTGCAGCTGGATATGAATTCAGATACCCCAGTGATCATTCCGGATGGCCAGCATCTTACTGCCCGCCAATGGGCAGAACAGTTGAAGCTTTTTTATGCACCCACTCTTATCGCTTTTGATGAAAATGGCCGGGAAATTATCCGTATTGACTCAGTAGCTCATGTTTATCGTCTTAATAGTGTTCTGGAGTTTATTGTTACTCATACTTATCAGCACATTCCCAACTTTATGGACTGGCGTTTTTATACGACCTTTGGCGGTAAGATGCTGCCTCCTGTCAATCATCGAGAGGATTCAATGGAATTTAACGATAAGCCGGCAGGCAGTTCAACCGTTCAGTGATCAAAAAGGTTATAACTTGCTAATTAAAGAACAATACCTGCAGATGCTGGCCAGACTGGGGATTACTGAAACCAGTATGGAAAATTCTTTCAGTCAGGTCACACTTCAACGAGGCATCAAATACTATGAAAGTGATCGAGTAGAAATTACTGATGTTGAATCATTGACTGGTCGGGATGTACGTATCCATGCCGCTGTTTTCGGTAGTATGGGCTTTTCCTATAATACTACCGTCACCTTAAAAATACTCAGGGACTTTGTGGGCATTATAGGTGAGTGTGACTGTCCGGTTGGTTTTCGGTGTAAACATGCCGTGGCGACCATTTTACAGTTTGCTCACGCCAATAGCCTGACACTGGTTCAGGACGATCAGCAGGAAAATACCGATCAGCAGAAAATAGCCGAACTGGATGTAAAGCTCTGGCTGAACAGTCTGTCGCCCGATAGTGGGGAGGACGCCGGTGGTTTTGCTGATTCCATGCCTGGTTATAATAATGTGTTATTGTATCTGCTGCGTCCCAGTCAGGATGAGAACGCTATTGAGGTAGAAACTATTACCGCACGGCGGCTTAAACGGGGTGGTTATGGCAAAAACAGAGCCCAGAGTGTTGAAGAACTGACGGATGGTTACACCCAGTATATTAACTATGAGCATGATGAGCAGGATATCGAAATAGCAGGTCTGCTTTATAGTATGGCCGGGCGCGGCATGATGTACCGGCAGAATATCTATCCAGTCAAAGGGGATATTGGTGAACTGGCTCTGGACAAGCTGATCAAAAGCGGGCGTTGTTACTGGTTAAGTCATGAAGATGGCGAGCCCCTGAGTTTGTCTGCGCATCGACAATTACATATTGACTGGCAATTAAATGAACAGCAGTATCAACTGACTGTTAGCGTAGTACCGGAAGCTCAGGAACTGTTTTTGCTGAAACAGTTTTACTATATCGACATAGAGCTCAGTCAGCTGGGTTTGCTGGATCATCCCGGTTTAACTATAGAGCAGGTGCAGAAAATACTGCTGGCTCCGCCGATACCCAGATCTATGGCCGATAAGGTCAGCAAACAGTTAATCAACGCCTGGCCGGATAACGAAGTTCCCATGCCGGTTCAGCCGGATATAGAAACTATTCGCATTAAATCGGTTCCACTGGTGAATGTGTTATTGCATAGCATTGAAATAGAACAGCAAAGAGTACATCTGTTAAGTCTGCGTTTTGACTATGATGGACATATCATTCAGCCGGACAATTTTGCCCCCAGTTTCGGTATTCTTAAACATCATCAGCGCTATATTATTGAACGTGATCTGGATTTTGAACAGCAATGTCTGGCCCTGTTAAAAGAATGCCGATTTGTTCCGGCCTCCAGGGTTGGGATTGCGCAGCTGAATCATATGGATCTGCTTATGCTGGCAGATTCTTTAAATGATTCTGTCTGGTTATGGGATGAGTTTCAGCAGCAGATGATCCCTGAACTGAAGGAACAGGGCTGGCGGTTTGAAATTGATCAAAGCTTTTTTCTGCAAGTTGCTGATGCTGATGAATGGTATGGCGAAATTGAACAGGATAGTGCTAACGACTGGTTTGAGATGAGTTTGGGCATAGAACTGAATGGTGAGAATATTAATTTGCTGCCCGCTCTGGTAGAGCTGCTGGTGGCAGAAAAAGATCCTCAGCAGTTGCGGGAAAAAATTCTGTCCCGTGAACAGATTATTCTACCAGTTATAGATAAAGACAGTCGACCACGCTGGATTAAGCTGCCGGCTCAACGAGTTATGGGTATTTATGATACTCTGGTGGAACTCTATGATTCTCAACCTCTAAATACTTCCGGCAAGCTGGTTTTAAATCATCATCAGGGACTGCAGTTTGCAGAACTGCTTAATGATCCGGCCATGCAATGGAAAGGTGCGGCGGAACTTCAGCAGCTCAGTAAAAAACTGCAGGACTTTAAAGGCATACAAAGTATTCCGGTCCCTGCAGGTTTGCAAACCACTTTAAGAGATTATCAGCAGGCGGGTATTGAATGGCTAAACTTTTTACACGATTATCAGTTTAACGGTATTCTTGCCGATGATATGGGACTGGGTAAAACCGTCCAGGCGCTGAGCTATCTATTGTATCTGAAGCAGCAAAGTAATACAGCAGAAGATAAACCGGAATTACCCACTCTGGTAGTGGCACCAACGAGTCTGATGGGTAACTGGAAACGTGAGGCAGAACGTTTTACCCCGCAGCTTAAAGTGTTATTACTTCATGGGGCAGACAGGAAAAAAGAATATAAAAATATATCGGCTTACGATATCGTGTTAACTACCTATGCTCTGATTTTAAGAGATAAAGATGTCCATCTGGAGCAGAAGTATAATTATGTGATCCTGGATGAATCTCAGAATATTAAAAATGCCCGTTCTAAAACCTCTCAAATTATTTTTCAGCTTAAGTCCAATTATCGAATGTGTCTCACCGGTACCCCGATGGAAAATCATCTGGGAGAACTCTGGTCCCTGTTTCATTTTCTGATGCCGGGTTTTCTGGGCACTCAGGAACGTTTTAACCGCCTGTTCCGAAATCCCATAGAAAAACAGTCGGATATGGATCGCCAGCAGCAATTACATAAGCGGATTAAGCCTTTTATGCTGCGTCGTACCAAAGAAATGGTGGCCACAGAACTGCCGGAAAAAACTGAAATGATCCGTACCGTCCCCCTAACCGGCAAGCAGCGGGATCTGTATGAAACAGTCCGTCTGGCAATGGATAAAAAGGTACAGGATGAAATCAGTAAAAAAGGTTTTGCCCGTAGTCAGATCATGATCCTGGATGCCCTGTTAAAGTTACGTCAGGTCTGTTGTGATCCACATTTACTATCCCTTACGGTGGCAAAAAATGTACAGGTATCAGCCAAGCTGGATATGTTAATGGAAATGGTGCCTGAAATGGTGGAGGAAGGGCGCAAGATCCTGATCTTCTCTCAGTTTGTAAAAATGCTGGAAATTATCGAACAGGCATTAAGCGAGCAGGGCATTGGCTACACTAAACTGACCGGTTCTACTCGTAACCGAGATGAAGTTATTAACGGCTTTCAGCAAGGAGATGTTCAGGTCTTTTTAATCAGCCTTAAAGCTGGCGGTGTGGGTCTGAATCTGACTGCGGCAGATACGGTGATTCACTATGATCCCTGGTGGAATCCTGCAGTAGAGCGACAGGCGACCGATCGTGCCTATCGAATTGGTCAGGATAAGCCGGTGTTTGTGTATAAACTCTTAACTGAAGAAACTGTAGAAGAAAAAATTCTGCTGATGCAGCAGCACAAACAGGCACTGGCGGACGCTCTGTATAATGATAAACAGCAACAGGGCAGTGGACAAAATAGTGAATCTGGCACTCAATTATCCCGCGATGATCTGGCAGAACTGCTGAATCCTCTGGATTAGCAGGATTTTATCGGGACAAGAATTCTTTACCCAGCACCTCGTAAGGCCGATTCTTAAGGCTGTTGCAGTAGAGGTCAACTGATTTTTCAAGGTTAATGCATAGACAGGAAGAAAAAAACAAATTATTCTTAAGTATAAAATATTAATATTGTGATGTATTTATGAAGTTAAAAAAAATGACGGCTGCATTCGGGCTGTCGTTAATAATTGCTGTTGTTATCAGCCTGTTACTACTGTTATTGAACTATACCCGTGCAATTGTTGAGATACAGGATCGATATGAGTCTGTGGCGAAAGAAATGCAGCAGACCACACAAAAATTGATCGCTGAAAAACATAATGCCATGCTGCTTATTGCTCTGGCAATAGGCGAAAATCCCCAGATAAAAAAGGCCTTGCTGGACAATCAACCTGGTGAGCTGAAATTCTATAAACTGACTCAGAAATTTTTCCGCTATACTTCCCTCAAACACCTCTGGTTTCAGGTCATTGATAAGCAGGGTAAAAGTTTTAAACGCAGCTGGACTAAAAAACGCGGTGACAGTCTGGTAAATGCACGTCTTGATATTGCAGATATGCTGCATTTCCCTGAAATTAAAAGTTCCATCAGTACTGGAAAATACAATTTAGCGTTTAAGGTTATGGTTCCGGTATATGATCATCAGAATTTTATCGGCATTGTGGAAATTATTGCTAATTTTGATTCCATTGCCACAGAACTGGAGCAACAGGGAATAGAATCGGTATTTCTGATAGACAGACGCTATAAGGAACAACTCAGTCAGGCTAAAAAAAGTCGTTTTATTGCTGATTACTATGTGGCTAATAGTAATACTAAAAAGGTTTATCTGAATTTAATAAAACAGTCCGATCCTGATAAGTTTATTGCTATAAAAGATAATATACTGCTGGATAAGGCACACAATCTTCTAGTGGCTGGCTTCCAGTTACCGGATATAAAAAAGCAGCCGATGGGGCATTTTATACTCTTTAAACCACTGGACAGAATTAACCTTAGCGATATATATGATAACCGTAACCGGCAATATATCTATATTGCTATTCTGGCCGTGTTTCTATTTTTATTTGTGCGCTATATTTCCAGTATTCATATGGCGCAGAAAATAATAGAAATAAACCATCAGCTGGAAGATAAAGTCTCTGAAAAAAACAGAGAATTAATACGTCAGGGACAATTTTTACAAAGTATTCTGGATGGTGTTTCAGATTCGGTGGTTGTTATTGATAAAAATTATAATGTAATCATGATGAATAAGGTGGCCAGAAAATTGTCCGGTTTTGGAGAGAACTCACCTGAAGATATGAAGTGTTATCAGATTGCTCATCATCTGGATACTCCCTGTGACAGCTCCCTGCATAAATGTCCGCATGCTGATGTCTTTGCCAGTGGAGACATAATTAATGTGGTTCATGATCATATATCCGAAGACGGTAAAGCACATTTTATAGAAATTACCGCTACCCCCCTGATGGATGCTGAGGGTAATGTGGATGCTATTATTGAGCTGGGTCATGATGTCACCGGCCATATCATGATACGCGAGCAGTTACAGCAACAGAAAAATGAGCTGGATAAGCGGGCACATCATGATGCATTAACAGGATTACCCAATCGGGTATTATTAATTGACCGCTTAAAGCAGGCCATTAAACAGGCGAAAAGAGAACATTGTAAAGTTGCCATCTTATTTATAGATCTGGACCGTTTTAAAGAGATTAATGATGGGCTGGGACATAAAGTGGGCGATGAAGTATTAATAGCCATATCCGACCGTCTAAAACAGAGTATTCGCAGTATTGATACTGTGGTGCGTCTGGGCGGGGATGAGTTTATTATTATAATTTCCAATGTTGATAAAGTGTCCGGTGTCATAGAAGTTGCCCAGAAACTAATCAATATACTGGCTAAACCGGTTTACTACCAGGAGCATGAACTTTATGTGGCGGCAAGTATTGGTATTAGTCTGTATCCGGATGATGTCAGTTCAGAACAAAATGCAACCGATGTCATGATCCGTAATGCGGATTCTGCCATGTATCAGGCAAAAGGTGTGGGTGGAAATAATTATCAGTTTTATACCAGAGATATGACAGAACAGGCATTTGAACGAATATTACTGGAAAAAAATCTTCGCCGAGCTATTGAAAATGATGAATTTTCAGTTTTTTATCAGCCGCAATACAATAGTCGGACTAAAAAATTATTAGGCATGGAGGCATTAGTGCGCTGGAACCATCCTGAAATGGGACTGGTGCCTCCTGCTAAATTTATTCCTGTAGCAGAAGATAATGGTTTGATTGTGCCTATTGGCTGGCAGGTGATTGATAAGGTTATCCGGCAAATGCTGCAATGGAATGAGCTGGGTTATTGCAGCGGTCATCTGTCCATTAATTTATCGGTAAAACAGATCCAGGATAAAAACTTTATCAGTAAAATTACAGAAGGTCTGCAAAAGTATAATTATAATCCCAACTACCTGCAGTTTGAGGTGACAGAAAGTTATCTTATGACTAATCCTGAGCAGGCGATTCAGACCTTACAGCGATTGAAGGATCTGGGGTTTACCATTTCTATTGATGATTTTGGCACTGGTTATTCTTCGTTATCCTATTTAAAGCGTTTGCCAGTTGGAGAGCTTAAAATTGATCAGTCCTTTATTCGTGATATCCCCGGAGATGAGGAGGATGAAGCTATTGTCAGAGCGATTATTTCCCTGGCCGCTAGCATGAACATGGAAGTGATTGCCGAAGGCGTAGAAACCAGTGCTCAGCTGGAATTTCTGCTGGCAGAGAACTGCGAAAATATTCAGGGCTATCTTATTCATAAACCCATGTCGGCTGAAGAAATGTCAGAAATACTCCGTCAGCGTAAAGCTCAGAGTGATCCGGACACATCTGTTTAAATCCAGCAGAATATTTAATCAGTGGTTTTGTCATCGGCTCGGCTTATTACAGCAGTTCTCGCTAAGATGAACCATTGAGCTATAGCAACGTTTAACAAGCAGATGAAAAAAACTTTTCGCAGTAACTTTAG
>JALVAL010000359.1 GCA_027011205.1 Gammaproteobacteria bacterium | reverse complement strand
AGTATAGGTGTATTAAGGAATTTAAAAGGAAAAAGTGAAAGTTGTACATAGGTGGAGATTTAGTAAGTTATAGCCTGTGAAATTTATCTGTCAGTCAATGGCTAGACAATGGCCAAACAATGGACACAAAAAAAGAAAAAACTGGATTTTCACCCCAGGCTTCTGAAAAAAATAACGGGCATGACCAGCCACAATTAATAACCGCCCCAGAAATTTCTTTAGCCAAAGGTGGCGGTGCCATTAAAGGCATTGATGAAAAGTTTTCAGTCAATGCTGTCAACGGTTCGGCTTCGTTTACTATCCCTCTGCCCTTCTCACAGGCACGTGGACTGACTCCTTCTTTATCTTTAGCATATAACTCCGGAACAGGCAACGGTATTTTTGGTTTAGGCTGGTCTCTTGGTCTGGGTACTATAAAACGAAAAACAGAGCGACAATTACCCCGATATCTGGATGCAGAAGACTCTGATAGCTTTCTTTTCTCTGGAGCAGAAGATCTGGTTCCTGAGTTTAAAAAAGATATTAATGATCAATACCGTATTCATGAAAAGCAATCCTCTGATCACTTATTTACTATTCGTTTTTACAAACCCCGAACAGAAGGCTTATTTGCCCGTATTGAACGCTGGACATCGATAAAAAATGGAACAATAAAATGGCGGGTAATTAGCAAAGATAATATTACCACCTTATACGGCAACTGGATATCGGAATCAGAGCATTTATTAACTGCGGTTATCAGCGATCCAGAGGATCATAACCGAATATTCCAATGGTTTCCCCAGTTCATTTTTGATGATAAAGGCAATTGCTTACAATACCTTTATAAACAGGAAAATGATGCTGGTTTTAACTCATCCTTGACGCACAACCGAAATCGTAAAAAACAGGGCAGACTAACTTATACCAATCTTTATATTGAAAAAATTCTTTATGGTAATAAACATCCCTATCTTACTTTAGATAGTTCATTTCCTGATCAGTCTGAATATTACTTTACAACCGTTTTTGATTATGGTGAGTACAATAATAACACACCCTATCAACAGATAAGGCAATGGGACTTTAGAAAAGATGCTTTTTCAAGCTATACAGCAGGATTTGAAATACGTACCACCCGTTTATGCAAACGCATTTTACTGCTTCATCACTTTGATACTGACGATGAATATAATGGTTTGGTAAAATCCATTAATTTTGAATACGATAGCTCTTCTTAATCTGAATCTGTACCCTGAACATTTTCCATACTGGATTCAAAATAATCTTAATGACCCGACTTATCAGCCTCATCAGGCTCAAATAGTGCTACTGGCTAAAGAGACTCTGGAATTAGACTCATTAACAGTTTCTTATCCTCAAGACAATGCAACCGAACTAAACAAAACTCCAGGATCAGGTAATCTCTGGTCTGTTACATTAGAAAACGTTTCTATACCAATAACAGACAATGAATCATTTAAGCTCAATTTTAGTTCCAGTAATCTGGATGACTTATGGATAATAATATTTTTAGTATGAGGACAATACCAGGGTAATAAGGTTAAAATAGGCATAAATTAACAAATAATGGAACATGATATGAATATTGGTACTCCACTATCCCCTTCCGCCACTCGTGTACTGTTTTGCGGCGGCGGTGAACTGGCCAAAGAAGTGGTTATTGAATTACAGCGCCTTGGTGTGGAGGTAATTGTCGTGGATCGTTATGCCAATGCACCGGCTATGCAGGTGGCGCATCGCAATCATGTGATTAATATGCTGGATGGTGATTCCTTGCGACAGGTTATTGAATCTGAGCATCCGCAGTATATCGTACCTGAAATTGAAGCCATTGCTACACAGACTCTGGTCGCACTGGAACATGAAGGTTATAACGTCATTCCATCCGCCCGCGCCGTCAATCTGACCATGAACCGTGAAGGTATTCGTCGTCTGGCCGCGGAACAGCTGGAGTTAAAAACATCACCTTATCGGTTTGCAGAAACCAGACAGGACTATCTGGACGCCGTCAGGGAAATTGGTATCCCCTGTGTGGTTAAACCCATTATGAGTTCCTCCGGTAAAGGTCAGAGCACCATACAGTCTGCAGCAGATATTGAAAGTACCTGGCAATATGCCCAGCAAGGCGGTCGTACCGTTTATAGGACTATAATAA
>JALVAL010000358.1 GCA_027011205.1 Gammaproteobacteria bacterium | reverse complement strand
CCATTCCCGGCCCCTTATCAGGTAAGGTACTCACTGAAATGGCTGTCTGGTCCGGCGATACTGTCAAACGTGATAAAGACGGTTTTTTATATTTTATCAGCCGCAAGGATGATATGATAAAAACCTCCGGCTACCGGGTCAGCCCCAATGAGATTGAAGAAGTGGTTTATCAGTCTGAACTGGTAAAAGAGGCTGTTGCCCTGGGGATCAGTCACCCTGTTCTGGGTCAGGCCATTATACTGATAGTAGTCCCCAGAAATACTTCTCTGCAAAGCACGGAATTACTGACTTTTTGCAAAAGAAACCTGCCCAATTTTATGCTCCCGACAGAAATAATTATAAAAACAGCTCTGCAACGAAACCAGAACGGTAAAATTGACCGCAAACAACTACAACAGGATTATAAAGAACTATTCCTGCATCAAAACACCTAAGTTCTGACATATATTCCAATGACTTACGACTATAAAACATGATAAATAAAAAAACGGTTAAACATACAGAATTCAACAATTTCCCGCTAAAAAACGGGCAACTTTATATTGCCAATATGGCAGTAGAACAGGCTATTGCCATTATCGGCCAGACACCGGCTTATCTGTATGACCGGCAACTTATTCAACAAAGAGTGGCATCACTGCGCAATATGCTGCCACCCGGAATCCTCCTGCATTATGCCATGAAAGCCAACCCCATGCCGGCCGTTGTACAGCACCTTGCTGCTCTGGTGGACGGTCTGGATGTCGCTTCACAGGGAGAAATGCACACCGCTATCAATACCGGAATGCTGCATTCTGAGATCAGTTTTGCGGGTCCCGGAAAAAATAACACCGAGCTGAAGGCTGCTATTGCGGCAGGCATTGTCATCAATGTTGAATCAGAAAACGAACTGTACCGCATTGAGAAAATAGGCAAAGACCTGGGCATTACACCCAATATAGCCATTCGGGTTAATCCTGATTTTGAACTTAAAGCATCGGGTATGAAAATGTCCGGAGGCCCAAAACAATTTGGTATTGACGCAGAAAAGCTGCCGGATATTTTAACTAATATCCACAATTTAACCGTAAATTTCGAAGGTTTTCATATCTTTTCCGGCTCACAGAACCTGAAAAGCGAAGCTCTGATCGATGCCCATAATAAAACCTTTGCACTGGCTCATGAACTGGTACAGTATCTGAAAGTAGATTTTCGCTTTATTAATATTGGCGGGGGATTTGGCATCCCTTATTTTCCCGGTGATGAAGCACTGGATTTGCAGCCGGTCGCAGAAAACTTGCAGCACTTACTGGATGAGTACAAAAGCTTCAGCAATAAGCAGATCATTATTGAACTGGGACGTTATCTGGTGGGCGAAGCAGGCATTTATGTCAGCAAGATTATAGATAAAAAAATATCCCGTGGTCTGACTTACCTGGTCACCGATGGCGGCCTGCACCACCATTTGTCTAATTCCGGCAATTTCGGGCAGGTGATCCGTAAAAACTACCCGGTTCGTATCAGTACACAAAAACCAATAACAGAAACTGAATTAGTCAGTATTGTCGGGCCATTATGTACCCCATTGGATACTCTGGCGGCTAAAATGGAATTACCAAAAGCAGAAATTGGTGATCTGGTGGTTATTTTACAGTCCGGAGCTTATGGCAGAACTGCCAGCCCTGAAAACTTTCTGGGACACCCACATGTTAAGGAGTTGCTGCTTTGATTAGGGGCTGAAAATAAAAAAACGGAGGACACTAATCAAATATTATAGTTAATTTAATTTTCCCGTTTAGCTTCAACAAAACTTACCAATGAGCCAATTGTCTCAAAGGTTTCGGCTGAAATTTCATCATCATCCACACTGATCCCCATGGAATCTTCCAGTGCAGTGATCACCATAACTACTGCCATGGAGTCAAATTCCGGGATACCACCCAATAACTCAGTAGACTCATCCAAACCGGAAGTATCAATTTGCAGAACTTCCGCTAACAAACCTAAAATATCCTGTAATAAACTCATGTTTTCTCTGCTCTCAAAGCTTGATCCTAGAAAAATCAGTTGCCAACGACTACAACAGCCTTATGTACTGAATCTAAAAGATTTTCCAGAACATTTTGACTTCACCCGTACGGTGAGTACGAATAAAGCCAAAATAACCTGTAAAACCCTTTATCTCCAGCAC
>JALVAL010000357.1 GCA_027011205.1 Gammaproteobacteria bacterium | reverse complement strand
GTTCCTTTGCGTTATTTGTTTTCGGCAAAAAAACTATAACTGATGGAGCCTTTTTTTCATATTAGGGTTTGATCTATCTTGTAATTTCAAATACTTATAGGCGCGTTCTATCGGTCACACCCGAAGGCAATGTAAAAGCATGTTCAGAAAAGGCCTGTAATAATTTTGTCCGAAACACCTCAATAAATCAAATCCTGTTGTTCGAGGCTGGATTGAATATTATGGTGCGTTCTTTCAATCTGAATTGTTCTTTCTGATGCATCATCTGGATAAACTCATTCTACGATGGGTGATCAAGAAATATAAGAAGCATGGCAGTAACTTCAAGAAAGCAGAACGATGGGTGATGCGTATAAAGCGCAAAGCGCCCAGTTATTTTGTCCATTGGAATTTAATTCGTGCTTGACTGAATGATAAGAGCCATATGAGTCGGTACGGTTCTGTGAGAGGCTTGAGGGGAGGTTCCTCTTGCCTGCTCGACCAACCGTGTCAATTCGGACGGCCCCTGATTCCGGCTCTTTGCACCAGAACCAGGGGCTGGACGTAGTCAGCACCGCATTAGCCACACCTTGCTGAGCGCAGTCCGAATAATCCACGAGATTTGACATCTAACCCTCAGGGTTCAATTCGTCCGGAACAAATTCGAGAATATCACCTGGCTGACATCCCAAAATCTGACAGATTTTTTCCAGTGTAGAGAAACGCACGCCCTTAATTTTACCGGTGCGCAGCAGCGATAAGTTCTGCTCGGTAATACCAATTTCAGTGGCAAGTTCTTTGCCGCGAATCTTACGCTTAGCCATTATAACACCCAGATTAACAACAATAGGCATTGAGATCCCCTAGATAAACTGCTTGTTTTCGTTTTCGAGCTTGCAGCCTCTAACTAATAGATCACTCATTACCCACAGTATCATGGCCAATGCGATAACTTCAACTTCATTACTCCCTATGGAAACAGAGAGCATTTTCTGGCCAGCAGGATGATTCAATGATAATAGCATACTGGTAATAGAGAAGAGCAGGGGCCTGGCAAGTGCCTGTGCAAACAGCAAGATTGAAAACAGTCGTAGATCGCGGCTATTACTGTGATTAAAGAGCTGTCCTTTCGCGAAGTTGGAGAACGCGCGGCGTAAAAAGTAGAGGCCAGCCAAACCGGTAGCAACATAAAAGACGGTCAACAGCCACAAGCTGTACCACTGCATGTCGGAGACGGTCTGCCATTGTATCGGCAGGCCTAAGTTGTTTCTGGCCATGGTGGCAAATAACTCAATATTGATCAAGAAATACAGGGCGATAAAGGGAACCGTAATAAGCATAGCCATGCAGCCCAGGGCGATTAACTGAGAAAATTTTCGAGTCATATAAACTCCATTTGACATAGTTGTTTTAAGATAATATATTACTGTTATACAGTAATTAAATCAAGAGGATTATACTCATGAATGTACGTTTTCTCGCAATTAGCCTTATTACCCTGTTATTATCCCTGCATGCCCCCAGCACTCTCGCGCTTACAATGAAGCAGGTTTTTGACATCTGTCATTCATCTTCCGGTGAATGCAGTGATCATCCGATTATCCGGGCTTATGTTGGCGGAGCTCTTGAGCTACTGGCAACCCTCGACGAACGGACGAATTATCTGGGAAAGGTGAATATGAAGCCAAAAGAGTTATTTAATATGCCGGTTGCAAGCCATGAGTAAATTGCTGATGGTATTGGTCATGTTTGGCGTTGCTGGATGCAGCAACAAAGCGATATACGACAAATTGCGCCTAGATGAGCGTAACAAGTGTGTTAAAGAACCACCGCCTGCTTATTTAGAATGCTTTGAGCGCACGAACAAACCCTATGAAGAGTATGAGCGTGAGCGTAAAGAATTATCAGAGACGCAGAAAAGGATAGACGCAGGTGGCTTCCAAAAAGGTATGGAAACTCATGAAGAATAAAATGCTAACCAGGTCATTGATAGTAAAGACGATAGTATTTCTTTCTATGGCTGTGTTGTTAGGTTTCAGCAGTACTGTATTTGCAGAAATGCCAGAAAAGAAAAAGGCTGTATCAAATTCTTTACAACAAACCCTCTATTATGGTGGTGATATTATCACCATGGAAGGCGATAAGCCAGGCTATGTAGAGATTGTAATAGAGCGGAACGGCAAAATCATTTACGCTGGTAAAAAATCTGAAGCAGTCAATAATTTTGTCGGCAAAACCATAGAAGTCGATTTACAGGGCAAAACCATGTTGCCTGGCTTTATCGAGCCACATGCCCATCCTGTATCCATTGGTGGGTTTATTTTAGCCAACGATATTGTGGCCCCCCATGAATGGCGCATGCCTCACAAGACCTATCCGGGCGTTTCCGGAAAAGATAATTATCTCAAAGCAGTGAAGAATATTATCGATGCCAAAAAAGATAGAACAAAAACAGCGATGATTTGGGGGTATCACAAGTCGTGGCATGGAGATATCAGCTTAAAAGATATTGACAGCGTTACCGGGGAAGTGCCGACAATTATCTGGCAGCGCTCAACCCACGAAATTTTCCTGAACACTGCCTGTGCCAAAAAATACGGGATTAAAAAGGGTGATCTGTCTCCAGAAGATGACAAGCAGGCCGATTGGGACAACTATCATTTCTGGGAACGTGCGTACCAGGTGATGAAGGGGACAAAACTTTCCCCCTTCTTTAGCGATCAGGAGATGCTGAAACTCGGCATGGAACGGATCTCTCAGTTGATGCTGCAAAATGGCCTCACTGCCATGACGGAGCCTGGTTTCCCCAACTCCACCTTTGAAGATGAATATGCCGTGCTCCTTGACGGCACTGAAAAGGCACAGGCCTATACTATTTACCTTATTGCCGGTTTTCCTGAACAGTTTGTGAAAAAGATCGGCAATGATGCCTATGCGGATCGTATAGCTTCTCTTCCAGCCAAATACAATACCGAATACATAAAATTTCTTCCCAATCAGTACAAAACCTTTGGTGATGGTGCCATCTATTCGCTAGCTCTGCAGTTAAGAAAACCGTTCTATAACTGCGATAACTGCAAATCGGAATGGATTATTCCTCCCGAACCGGCAGAGAAAATCTTTAGTTATTGGTGGGATAAAGGCTACAAAATTCATATCCATATCACAGGTGATAAAGCATTCGAGCTTTATCTGAATTTTGTCGATCGTGCGATGGCGCGCAATCCGAGAAAAAATCACCGTACTACCTTTCATCACGTTGGTTTTTTCGATGCTGCTCAGGCACAACGCGCGGCAGATCTTGGCGTGGAAATATCGGCAAACCCCTATTATCTCTGGGCGTTATCTGACAAATACAGTGAAACTGGACTCGGCTCGGAAAGAGCGGCTAATATGGTTGCCTTAAAAGAGTTCACCAAAAGAGGCGTGCCTGTATCGCTGCACTCCGACTTTGCCATGGCTCCTGCCGACCCTCTCCTGCTTGCCTGGGTTGCTGTAAATCGTATCGTGGCCAGCGGCAAAGTGATGAATTCCGATCAGAAAATATCTGTTTATGATGCCATGAAGGGCATAACCATTAATGCTGCACGTACCTTTGAAATGGAAGATAAAATTGGTTCCATAAAAGTAGGTAAAGAAGCAACCTTTACTCTATTAGAGCAAAACCCCTTTAAAATTGTCCCTGAGAAATTAAAGGATATTCCCGTGCTTGGCGTTGTTTACAAGGGAAATATGAAACTTAATAAAGGAAGATTTGTTGGCGGTGATCGTGATGCGCATGGCTGCATCGGTTCAGCAGGGCACTCCTGGTGTGAACGTACAGGTCAATGTGAGCGCCCATGGGAACTTGCCAAGAAAAATAAATTTTCCGATACCAGAGAGGCATTCGATCAGCATTGCAACAATCCAGCCCTAAAGAAAAGGTGAAATTAATGAAAAAAAGTAGATTCAGTGTCAAATCAATGATGATGAGTGGAATTTGCAGCTTATTGCTCATGAGTCAGCCAGAGGTAAATGCGTGTACAGGTATTCAGGTGCAAACTAAAGATGGAACATATGTAAGCGGGCGCACGCTTGAGTTTGGTCTTTTTTTTGAAACCAGCGTTATTGTCGTTCCGCGAGGTTATGAGTTCACCGGCCAGACCACGCTGGGCGATGGCAAAAAGTGGAAAGCAAAATATGCGTCTGTAGGGACCATTATCGCAGACAACGAAGCTATTCTGGACGGAATCAATGAAAAAGGATTGTCGGTAGGTAGCTTTTATTTCCCTGACTATGCCAACTATTCTGTAACAACGCCAAAAAACCAGTCGATTTCCATGTCCTCATCGGACATAACTCAGTGGATCGTCTCGCAGTTTGCTTCAGTAGCGGAGGTTCGTGCCGCCATTGAGAACAATGAAGTCGCCATATCTCCGGTTTTGACCCCTGGTTTCCCACCTGAAGTTCAACCCTTCCATTTTATTGTCTATGACAGGAGCGGCATGAGCCTTGTTATTGAACCTCTTGACGGCAGGTTGGTACTCTATGACAACCCTACTGGTACAATGTCTAATTCACCAACATTTGATTGGCACCTGACCAATTTGCGCAACTATATCGCACTGAATCCAAACAATATTCCTCCCGTTTCTATCTTTGGGAAATCCTTTAAGCAACTGGGTCAGGGGTCGGGAATGCTGGGACTGCCTGGTGATTTCACGCCACCATCCCGCTTTGTCCGGGCCTCTGTTTTCAGCGCCACTGCCATACCAGAAGACAATGCGGAGAAAGGAATCCAGCAAATCTTTCATATCCTCAACAATTTCGACATTCCGGTAGGTGTAGCTCGTGAAGAGCATGAAGGCGTAATTCACTCAGATTACACCATGCTGACAACAGCTCGTGACTCGAAAAATCTTCGCTATTACTATAAGACTTACAATGACCAAACAATAAGAATGGTCGATCTTTCCAAATTTGATTTAAATGCCAGGACAATTGTCAAAATCAGTACCAAGAGCGAGCAACCAATTGTTGATATGACAGGTAAACTCAAATAGAAACGGCTAAAACATATGAGTCTTGAAATTAGTTGAAATTAGTTGAAATTACAATTATCTTTGAAAGTATCTTGTATAAACTATTTTAAGCACTGCACTAATGAAAATAGACACCAAGGCTTTGTTCCTCACTGATCATAATTACCAGCTTACCAGTTGGTTATTTCTCCGTGGTGTGGCGCTTATTTATGGCATTGCCTTCTTATCACTGGCAGTCCAGATCACCGGCCTGGTCGGGCCAAACGGCATATTGCCGTTTTACCAGACCTTAAACTATGCCTATATGGATAACGGCTGGTATGCCTGGTTGCAGATCCCGACGATATTCTGGCTTGATGCTTCGGATGTGGCGTTAAAAATGGCCGCCTATGGTGGTGTGCTGCTGGCCATATTGTTATTTTTTGAACGCTGGCAGTTTGGTGCATTGATTGGAATGTATATACTCTATGTATCACTATTCCATGCCGGTGATCTCTTTCTTAATTTCCAGTGGGACACTCTGCTGATGGAGACTGGCTTTCTCGCCATATTTCTTGTCCGGGGTGGGCCTAATAAACTGCTGATATTTCTGCTCCACTGGCTATTATTTCGCTTTCGCTTTATGTCAGGTTTTTTTAAACTGTACAATGGCGATCCATCCTGGCTGAATTTGAAAGCGCTTGATTATTATTTCGAAACTCAGGTGCTGCCACATGCCGGTTCCTGGTATTTTCACCATTTGCCGCACTGGATGCATGCCGGTGGTGTTCTTTATGTGTTCTTTGCCGAATTGATTGTTCCCTTCTTTATTTTTCTTCCGCGCCCGTTTCGTATTTCCGCAGCCTTGATCACTATTTTCACACAATTATTGATTATGTCGAACAGTAACCATAATTTTGTGAATCTTCTGGTGATTGTGCTCTGTATATTTCTTTTAGACGATCGTATTATTGCCAGACTATTGCCCAAACGTTTGCACACCCGCATTCGGGCTGTAAAGCTGCCGGAGCCATCAAGGGTATTAAAAGCCATGCTTGGAATATCTGCGGCATTAATCTTTGTCACCAGTATTGCGGTCTTCACCTCACGCATAGTTCCGATAAACTATCCGGATTTTGCCAGGCAACTCTTTACCACAGTGAGACGAGTCGGTATTGGAAATATTTTCCATGTCTATGGGATTATGCAGGTTGATCGACAGGAGCTGGAAATTCAGGGTTCTAATGATGGGGTCAACTGGTATCCCTATGAGTTCAAGTATAAACCCGGCCCCATTGATAAACGCCCACCGGTCAATATTCCGCATCAGCCACGACTGGACTGGATGATGTGGTTTCTTCCTCCTCAGCGAGATACTTACTGGCTACGCCTGCTACTCCAGCGCCTACAGGAAGGGTCACCGCAGGTTTTGCAGTTATTCGAATATAATCCTTTTGAAGATCGTCCGCCACGTTACCTTCGGGTCGTAGCCTATGAATATCACTTCACAACCCCGGAAGAAAGAGTAGAAACCGGAAACTGGTGGAAACGGCGCTATTTAGGTGTTTTTCCTGAGGTGAAGCCGAGATGGCCTTGAGCAAATGTTGCAATTCCCTTCTGACCGGTAATATTTACCGGCATAGGAGCAATTTCAAAATCAAATTCAGGAAGAAAAGGGGTCAAATCTAACCATTTACACTTAAGATTGATTTGTATAAACTATGAGAGGGAAACAGATAGTTATGTTAGCAATAAATTGTATAGGCATTAGCAGTTATGGCAAGACCTCTAAGAATAGAATATGAAAATGCTTACTACCATGTTATGAACCGCGGAAGGGATCATCAATTGATATTTTATGGAGAGGACTATTATGCAGCGTTTTTGAAATGTCTCTTTGAAGCACATGAACGGTTTGGGATTGAAATATTGTGCTATTGCCTGATGGGAAACCATTACCATTTATTGATAAAAACACCACAAGGAAATCTAACCCGGGCAATGCGTCATATTGGTGGAGTCTATACACAACGCTATAACCGCCTAAAAAAATCAGATGGTGCTTTGTTCAGAGGACGGTATAAAGCAATACTCGTGGAAGAAGACAGTTATCAGCTACAATTGTCACGGTATATTCATAGAAATCCAGTTGACGCTAACATAATTAAGGATATAGCGGATTACCCGTGGTCAAGCTATCCATCTTATGTTAATAAGGTAGCTTCGCAAAAGTGGTTAAATCGAAATGAGTTATTAAAACAGTTTAATCATCAGGCTAATCGATATACAGGGTATCAATCTTTTGTTGAGCAAGGGGTTGATGAAGAACTGGTACAGTTCTATGGTAAAAAGAATATGATGGCAGTTTTGGGGAGTGATAGCTTTAGGGAATGGGCTTATTCAATAAAAAGTGATGATGAAGAGATTACTCGAAAAAGCCGACAAATTCCAAATTTACCAGTACGTACAATTGTTATAGCGGTAGCAGAAAAATTTGAGGCCACAGAGGATTCTATTTTAAAAGCAACTAGAGGTCGAGGACAAAAAAATATACCCAGGTGGGTAGCAATGTATATATGCCAGGAAAAGGGAGGTTATAAGCTTGCAGAAATTGCTAAATATTTTGGACTGGCGAGATATGCGACAGTATCGACGACAATAAGTCGACTTAAGATATGGATGGAAGAAGATAAGAGAACAAAAAAAATGGTAAATCAGACGATATCAGCTTTAAATGTTTAATGTTAGATTTGATCCCTTATTTCTTATTTTTTTAAATGTTTAATGTTAGATTTGACCCCTTATTTTCC
>JALVAL010000356.1 GCA_027011205.1 Gammaproteobacteria bacterium | reverse complement strand
GGTATGTTGACATAGGGGGAAATACGGCACGTTTTACTATGAACGATAAAGAGTTAAAACGCTATAATACTCTTAAATACAGAGAACAGAGCTTTAAAACCCTGGGTCCCTTTATGGATGAGCTGGCCATATCCTTAAGTCTGCTGTCCTCGGTCTCTGCCATTATGGATGCCTTTGAATATGAGAAACGGGGGCAGAATGACCAGGCCATGATAAAATGGCTTCAGGCTACCGCCAATGGTCTGATGGCTTATGGCTTTTATGCCGGAAAGTACGCGCAAAAAGGCGCATTTGATTATCTCAGCGGTAAGCTGGCCGGTCACAGCGGTAAGTTACTGTCCCGTTTGGGTACAGTACTGTTTATCCCCTTTATTGGTGAAGCGACCGCTCTGGCAGGCACTATCGTCAGTGCTGCCCTGATATTTTATGATCTGATTGACATGCTGATCACTTATAACCGCTCCACATTGTTTCAGCGCTTTGATTATCATTATAATAAGCTGAACAAACTGGATGATGAAACATTAAAAAAATTTTATCATCTGAATAAGGGACAGTTAAAAGAGCAGTTTATGGCCTTAGGCGATTATAATCGCACCTTCTGGAACGATCTGGACTTTGATGATCTAACACTTAATGCGTTGATACCCCTGCGGACACTGGGCTATCCGCAGGAACAAATTCGGGAAATGCTGGCACAGAATAATCCCTGGATAATGGACAATCTTATTGATCTTTATGAACGAGTCCGTCGTTCAGATTTATCGGAACATTATTATATTATTGAACAAGAGAAACAGTATTTTCCAGCGATTGCCAAAAAAATAGCCAATGGCGAATTTTTTAAGGCTGGACTGAACGACTATAAGCAGCGGGAACAGGTACTGACTCAGTACGCCGGCTATAATGAATACCCCCGGCCCTGAAATAGACACAACCAATAGACAGAGATACGACTATGCCACAGAAATACGGACCTGTTTTTTTATTACTTTTATCACTTATCTGTTCAATTAATCTTCAGGCACAAATAGTTACTGAAGACTCACAGGAACAGGCAGCCATTGAGGCTTTGTTAAAAAATGCTGAACTGGATTGGGAAGATATCTATTTTTTAGATAAAGTAATAACCAGCAGAAGTAAGGACGGGCATACTTTGGTACACCTTTTAGGTGATAAATCTGATATCTGGCGTATCAATCAAATTGATGACAGAACCATATATCTGAATGAAAAAGGCAAGGTAATTGCAATGGAGCTAAATAAGACCAAACTCAAAGACCTTACACTGATTAATAACTTTAAATCACTGATACATTTTTCCTGCCGATGCCGAAAAATCAAGGACTTTAAACGCATTGAAAATCTGCCCCACCTTGAATCACTGGACTTACATCGTTCATCATTGACGAAGATTGGCACACTTAAGAATCTGCCTCATTTAAAGTTTCTGGACTTAGGTCGAAACCCCATTAGCAAACTTGAAAACCTGGACAACATTCCCTCCTTAAAAGAGTTAAGAATGATGGGTGTCAGAATTGACAAGCTTGAAGGACTGGGAAACCTGGTTAGCCTTGAAATACTGGATATTGAAGACAGTAATCGGGACGATATAAAAATTACTAAACTTGAAAACCTGGAGAACCTGAAAAACTTAAAACAGTTAACACTATATTTTCAACGAATAGAAAAACTCGAAGGGCTAGATAATTTAACTCAACTTGAAGACCTTACCTTAACCGATAGCAATATAAAAAAAATAGAAGGCATTAATAACCTGAAATACCTGAAATACCTGGGGCTGTCAGGGAATAAAATAGAAAAAATTGAAAATCTGAACCATCAGGGTGAACTGGAAACCTTAAATCTACAGAGTAATCCCATTAAAAAAATAGAAAATCTGGAACCATTAAAAAATCTGAAGAATTTAATCTTACGCATTACCCATATCACTAAAATTGAAGGTCTGGACAGTTTAACATCTTTAAAAGAACTGGATTTAGGCATTAATGACATTACTAAAATTGAAGGACTGGATAAGCTTGAAAATCTTTATGAACTCAAACTCAGCAAAACAAAAATACAGAAACTTGAAGGGCTGGATAATTTAAAGAATTTAGTAAATCTGGATATTGATCAAACTCCTATTAAAACTCTGGATAACTACGAAAAG
>JALVAL010000355.1 GCA_027011205.1 Gammaproteobacteria bacterium | reverse complement strand
ATAAACATCACTGTTGCATAAAGTTGACAAAAGAAAAATAAAATAAAATAATCTTTTGAAAACAGACTGTTAAGAAGTGGCTATAATCCTACAATTTATTATATGAGAGTGCTTCCCAGCTGTTTTGTCTGGTAAGACAGGGTGTTTAGCAGGCACTAACCTTAATTTTTTGTATTTATTCAGCATGAAATCCCTTACAGACTGATACGGGATTTCATACTGAGTAATCAATTCGCCCTGATTAGCTGGGTAGTTACCTTTTTCTACTGTAAATTGATACAATAGCCTCCCTTTATAAACCACTGTCAAGAAGCCCATGACCTCTCAGACCAGTCTGACCAATATTCGAGAAATTCCATATAATTATACGTCCTTTTCCGATCGTGAGATTATTATCCGTTTTCTGGGAGAGAAAGCCTGGGATGTGCTTAATACACTACGCAATCAAAGGGTTACCGGACGTTCTGCCAGAATGTTATTTGAAGTACTGGGTGATATCTGGGTGGTTTCACGCAATCCCTTTATTGAAGATGATCTGATAGAAAATCCTAAGCGTCGGGATGCACTGCTGGAAGCGTTGCAGCATCGTTTAAAACAGATCAGACTACGCTCGGATGGTAATGAACTGGTCCTGGAACTGCTGGCCAGTGCTGAAAAGGCCGTACAGGAATTTAAAGGCTGGTTAATAGAGAGCGAAATAAAACGCCGTAAGGTGTTTAAACGGCTGTCCAGAATCACTCGAAAAGACAATATCTGTTTTGACGGTCTGTCCCGGGTCAGTCATGTCACTGATGCCAGTGACTGGCGGGTTGAATTTCCCTTTGTGGTGTTAACTCCGGATAGCGAGCAGGAAGTCCTGACTCTGGTACAGGTCTGTATTGAACTGGGTCTGGCTATTATTCCCCGTGGTGGAGGTACCGGTTATACCGGTGGGGCAGTACCCTTAACTGCCAGTTCAGTAGTCATTAATACCGAAAAACTGGATGCACTGGGCATAGTGGATTTTCAGTCAGTTGACGTGCAACCGGATCCGGATAAACAAATAACGACTCATAGTGTGGCTACCATTGCGACTGGTGCGGGTGTGGTTACCCGCCGGGTTTCCGAACGGGCTGAAGAAAAAGGACTGGTGTTTGCGGTTGATCCCACTTCTCAGGATGCGTCCTGTATCGGCGGAAATATTGCCATGAACGCAGGCGGTAAAAAAGCCGTTATGTGGGGAACCACTCTGGATAATTTATTGTCCTGGAAAATGGTCACCCCTGATGCTCGCTGGATGACTATAGAACGGCTGGAACATAATCTGGGTAAAATCCATGAGGTGCAAACGGTACGTTTTCAGATCACTCGTTTTGCGGCTAATGGTAAAGATATAGAAAGCCGGAATATTCTGGAAATTCCCGGCAGTGAACTGCGTAAACAGGGACTGGGTAAGGATGTTACTAATAAATTTCTCGGTGGTCTGCCCGGTGTTCAAAAAGAAGGCTGTGACGGTATTATCACTTCAGCAGTCTTTATCCTGCATAAAATGCCACAGCATATTCGTACTGTCTGCATGGAATTTTTCGGCTCTGATATGAGTCATTCGGTGCCTGCAATTGTGGAAACTATTGATTATTTAAAAAGCTGTACTGATGTGGTTCTGGCGGGTCTGGAACATCTGGATGAGCGCTATATTAAAGCCGTCGACTATTCCACCAAGTCCCCCAGAGCAGAACTGCCTAAAATGGTGCTGCTGGCGGATATCGCTGCGGATAATGAAAACTCAGTGGCAGAAGCAGCCTCTAAAATCGTACAGCTGGCCAATGCCAGAGGTGCCGAAGGCTTTATTGCCACCAGTGCGGAAGCACGTCAGTTTTTCTGGCTGGACAGAGCACGAACAGCGGCTATTGCTTCGCATACCAATGCCTTTAAAATCAATGAAGACGTTGTTATTCCGCTGGACAGACTGGGTGAATACACATTGGGTATTGAGCGTATCAATATTATTCAGTCCATTAACAATAAACTGAAAATTGTTGCAGTGGTTAATAACTATCTGCACAGTGATTTGCAGATCACCTCGAAAAATCCTGAGTTTGAAGGCTCAGAAGAAACTCAGACTATTATTGAAGACAAAAAGCGGGCGGCTTTTAAGCTCATTGATACAGTTCGCCAGCGCTGGAATATTATGCTGGATAATCTGGACACGCCGGTGACACAATTGGCTGAGCAGATAAATCTGGAGTCGCTGGCAGAAGATATTCAGAGCCTGGAACAGCCCACTTTTTTTGATTTACTGCAAAAGAGGATTTTGCGGGTTTCTTATCGAAGTGAAGTGGAGCAGCCCTTAAAAGAACTGTTCAGCGGTTTAAATCTATCGGGTGTTAATGAACAGCTGGACAAAATTCATGCTCAAATTCGTCCGGGACGTCTGTTTGTGGCGACGCATATGCATGCCGGTGACGGTAATGTGCACACTAATATTCCAGTCCATTCCAATGATTATGAAATGTTGCACACTGCAGATAAGGTGGTTGAAGAAATTATGGCTCTGGCCGAATCACTGGGCGGAGTTATTTCCGGTGAGCATGGTATTGGTCTTACCAAGTTGCAGTTTCTAAGTGATGATGTCCTGCAGGCCTTTAAAACTTATAAGGAAAAAGTGGATCCGGATAATAATTTTAATCCCGGTAAGCTGATGAAAAATGTCGGTTTACAGAATGCTTATACCCCTTCATTACAATTATTGCAGCAGGAAGCACTGATTCTGGAAGCCAGTGAACTGGGTTCCTTAAATAATGAAATAAAGGACTGTCTGCGTTGTGGTAAGTGTAAGCCGGTTTGTAATACTCATATTCCCAGAGCGAATTTGCTTTACTCCCCCAGAAACAAAATTCTTGGGACCGGCCTGATTATGGAAGCCTTTCTGTATGAAGAACAGACTCGCCGGGGTATATCCCTGCGTCATTTTGATGAAATGAACGATGTCGCGGATCATTGTACCGTCTGCCATAAATGTTTGAATCCCTGTCCGGTTAATATTGATTTTGGGGATGTCTCCATTCACATGCGCACCATTTTACGTAATCGTAAACAAAAACGTTTTTCGCTGATGGGCAAACTGGCCATGGCTTATTTGAATGTGACTGATCCCACCAGCATTAAAATAATGCGCAAGTTAATGATTGAATGGTCTTATAAAGGCCAGCGTCTGGCTCATCAGGCAGCGCGTTATTTCGGCCTGCTGCCAAGAGGAAAACAGCCTCATGTCACTCATGGTAAAGCCCCCATAAAAGAGCAGGTTATAAACTTTGTAAAAAAACCCATGCCTGCCGATATCCCATCGCAGACAACCCGCCAGTTACTGGGGATAGAGGACAATACCACGATACCTATTTTACGGGATACGGCAAAAATAACTGAAGACTCGGATGCGGTATTTTATTTCCCCGGTTGTGGTTCAGAAAGATTGTTCAGTCAGGTGGGGCTGGCGACTCTGGCCATGCTCTATAATGCCGGTGCACAAACCGTACTGCCGCCAGGTTATTTATGCTGTGGTTATCCTCAGACTGCAGGTGGGGAAGAAGCCAAAGGTCAGGAAATTTCCACGGATAATCAGGTACTGTTTCATCGTATTGCCAACACTCTGAACTATATGGATATTAAAACCGTACTGGTTTCCTGCGGTACCTGTATGGATCAATTGCTGCATTACCAGTTCCAGCAGATTTTCCCTGATTGCCGCTTACTGGATATCCATGAATATCTGGCGGAAAAGGGTTATGCGCTGAAGGCTGATCAGCAGGAAGGTGGTTATATTTACCATGATCCCTGTCATACCCCGATAAAAACCCATCAGCCCTTAACGGTAGCCAAAGATATTTTAGGTGACAATGTTATTTTATCAGACCGATGCTGCGGTGAATCCGGTACTCTGGCTGTGTCCAGACCGGATATTTCTACTCAGCTGCGCTATCGTAAACAGGAAGAATTGAATAAAAATATCAAAACCCTGGATAGTAACAGCTCTGATAATAAAGCTGTTAAACTGGTGACTACCTGCCCGGCCTGTCAGCAGGGTCTGAACCGTTACCGGGGTGAAACCGGCATGACCGCTGAATACATCGTAGTAGAACTGTGCCAGAAAACCTTAGGTGAAAACTGGCAGAAGGACTTTATTGAGCAGGTGTCCCGGGGTGGAATTGAACGGGTTTTATTGTAAAAGAGTTAGTAACTACTCAGCTAATTTAACTTATACACTCATAGTAACAGGAGTACCCAATTCCTGTTACGGATTTTCGATTGGCTGAATAGAAACGGCTTTTTTTACTAAAACACTAAAAACCTTCTTTAACCCCATTGGGTGTGCCTACCAGTAGTACATCAGCTGGACGCATGGCAAATAAACCATTGGTTACCACACCAACAATATCGTTTAACTGTTCTTCCAGCTTAACCGGTTCCATAATTTCCATGCCGTGAATATCCAGAATGACATTACCATTATCCGTAGTAAAACCTTCTCGCAGCACTGGCTCACCACCAAGTTTAACAATTTCTCGGGCTACATAACTGCGGGCCATGGGAATAACTTCGACCGGCAGGGGGAATTTACCCATATAAGAAACCAGTTTGGTTTCATCCACAATACAGACAAACTTGTCTGCAACTGCAGCCACAATTTTTTCCCGGGTCAGAGCCCCGCCGCCGCCCTTGATCAGGTGCAGAGCCTTATTGCTCTCATCTGCCCCATCTATATAAACAGACATGGAATCAACGGAATTTAAGTCAAAGACTTCAATTCCATGGCCACGCAGGCGCTCCGCAGTGGCTTCTGAGCTGGCTACGGCACCATTAATTTTGTATTTTATTTTAGCCAGTTCATCAATAAAAAAATTGGCAGTAGAACCCGTGCCCACGCCAATAATAGTATCTGCTACCACATGTTCAATCGCAGCCTGTGCAACCGCCTGCTTCATTTTATCTTGATTCATATTATTTCCTTAATCAACCTTAAAATTTTTATGTCATTATCCTTGATTTTCCTTTAAAGTGCCAGAGCAGTGCAGCGATAGACAAAGTTTCTAAATATTGGTAACTTAGAAGGCTTTAGTTGATTTAAACTATTGGAAATTATTTGAAGCATTTTATTAAATGCACTGAGTAGCTGGGACAGGGTGGATCTTGGTGAAGTTTCGGCAGCAGGGATGCTGCCGAAAAGCCTCCACAGATGGATTCACGGCATCTTCATCAAGATCCACCCTGTCTCAGCTACGGACTTTAAATTAAAGTAAAAATCTTTTTAAGACCTTAAGTGGTCAGGTTGATATGTTAGAAAGTTATGTAAAGAAAATCCTCAAAGCCAGGGTTTATGAAATTGTTGATAAAGTGCCGCTGGATAATGCGGTGAATCTGTCCCTGCGTACCGGTAATCAGATTTTACTTAAGCGCGAAGACTTGCAGCCGGTTTTTTCATTTAAGCTGCGCGGTGCCTATAACAAAATTGTGCAATTGAGTGACGAAGAAAGGGCTAAAGGTGTGATTGCTGCCTCTGCCGGTAATCATGCTCAGGGGGTTGCGCTGTCGGCCAGTAAAATGGACATTGATGCTCTGATTGTGATGCCCAAAACAACACCGGACATAAAGGTGACTGCAGTCAAACGTCTGGGTGCCAGAGTGGAATTATATGGTAACAGCTATGATGAGGCTTATGAGTACGCCCGTAAGCTGGAGCAGGTTCAGGGCTGGACCTTTATTCACCCCTATGACGATCCGGATGTGATTGCCGGGCAGGGTACTGTGGGAATGGAGATTATGCAGCAATGCAGTCAGATCCCTGAGGCTATTTTCGTACCGGTGGGCGGCGGCGGCCTGATTGCCGGTGTGGCCGCTTACGTTAAATACCTGTATCCGCAAACTAAAATTATAGGTGTGGAGCCCGATGATGCCGGTTCCATGTATGAGGCTTTACGTGCCGATGAACGGGTAATACTGGAGCAGGTGGGTATCTTTGCTGACGGGGTTGCGGTTCGGCAGGTGGGAGAAGAAACTTTTAAGGTGGCCCGACAATGTGTGGATGAGGTATTACTGGTCAGTGCCGATGAAATCTGTGCAGCCATAAAAGATATTTTTGATGATACCCGTACGGTAACAGAGCCTGCCGGCGCACTGGCTGTGGCAGGGCTGAAGAAATATATTCGAGAGCATGAACTGAGAAATAATACTCTGGTGGCTATTAATAGCGGTGCTAATATAAATTTCGATCGGTTACGTCATGTGGCAGAACGTGCTGAACTGGGTGAAAACAGGGAGCTATTGTTCTCTGCAACTATTGATGAGCGTCCGGGCAGTTTTCTTAAATTTTGTAAAATAATCGGTACCCGCGGTATTACTGAATTTAATTATCGTTACTATAGTAATAAATCGGCGCATATTTTTGTGGGTGTAAAAGTTTCCAATGCCGAAGAAGAAAAACAAGTCCTGTTTGATGTACTGACCCGTAAAGGTTATCCGGTGATTGATCTCAGCGATAATGAAATTGCCAAACTGCATCTGAGGCATATGGTGGGCGGTCATGCTCCGGAAATAAAAAATGAACATCTGTACCGTTTTGAATTTCCGGAGCGGCCAGGTGCATTGCTGCGGTTTTTAGGTGGTATGGGACAGAACTGGAATATCAGCCTGTTCCATTATCGAAATCACGGGGCTGCTTTTGGACGGGTGTTAGCGGGTATTCAGGTACCCGACAGTGATCTGGATGAGTTTCATAAGTATCTGGATGAACTGGGTTATAACTATTGGGATGAAACTAAAAATCCCGCTTATATGGAATTTTTAGTCTAAATCCTGAACTTGTCTACTAATTTCAGCATCGTCTTTTCCATAAACATTTTATTGCTTTCATTAGTGTATCCATAAAGGAACTACAAACTGAAAATATAATTCTGTATTAATGAGCGACAATTAAAAGTATGGCATCGCTAAACCTTGGCATAGTTAAACCTGGAAGCCTGTCCGAGAATAGCTGTCGTAGCAGGGAAAATCTGACTCAAAACAGCTTTTCCACAGTAGGCTTTATATTCTCGGACAGGCTCCTATAAATCAGTTGCACTCAACTGCAACAGCCTTATGCACTGAATCTTAAGGATTTTCAGCACCAGGGTATTACGGTACAAGTTGATGTCTGGGGAGCATACCCATGGTCTTCATGACTTTTGGCTCAAGAATTTCTTTATCCAGATAGACACTGGTACGATTCAGTTCCGGTTTTTTTAGCCAAAAATGGAAAATTGCCATTAAGTTTCCTATCTTTATTATGTTATATTTATATTATTGCATGGTATATATTCGAGGATAAAGAAGAATTTTGTTACTAAAATTTCAGATATTAATATTGATAATTGTAACTGGTAGCGTTCTTGCTCAGGCTAGTGATGTTGCTACTGATTTTTTTCAACCAGTTCAAAGGGTTCAATTAGTACCATCTGAACTAAAAACTGAACCAAAATCTGAACTAAAATCTCAACTAAGTCCCGAACAACCGATACAAACCTATGGTCCGGTGTCCGACCATGAAGCTTTGTGGGATATTGCTGATAAATTACGCATGGACAAAAGTATTTCTATTGTTCAAATGGCTGTTGCGTTATTTTTAAAAAATCCTGATGCATTTATAAATAACAACATTAATGGGCTTTTGTCAGGTGTGACATTGTCCGTTCCAGATAAAAAACAGGTTTTACAATTATCAAAACTGAAAGCTGAAAGCATTTTTCAACAACATGGGCAAAATCCCGTTTTCCAATCTAAAGATGC
>JALVAL010000354.1 GCA_027011205.1 Gammaproteobacteria bacterium | reverse complement strand
CTTTTTATGCCGCGAGTTTAGATGATATGCTTGAAGCTTCACGTATTGTGGATTCGTATGATTTGGACATCGCGACAAAGTATCATCTTGCTTGCGCACCGCTTACGTTAAAGTCACCTTATATCATCGAGGCGTATGAGAGCTATATTCACTCTTTGGAGAAAAAAGAGCCTATCTATTACCATCCGCCAAGACTGCAGGGCAGTTATGCACAGACCTCCGATGAGTTGCTGCGAGCAGAAGATATGGTGAAGGAGATATCGCTTTATTTGTGGCTTTCATACCGTTTTGAAGACTATTTTGTCGATGCGGACAAAGCAAGACAGTACAGAGGAGTCATTAATAGATACATTGAAAATACACTGCAGCAGACACAGCTCGCACAGGTTTGCAAACTCTGCTCAGCGCCTTTGCCGCTCAACTCAAAGTATGCAATATGTCAGTCTTGCTTTAAAAAACATTACACGCATAAACGAGGCCCAAGACGCTCGCCTCGTTAGTGCTAACTTTTAAACTCATCGATAGTTGCCTGTAAAGAGGAGGCAACAGAGACAAGTTTTTGTAAATCACTTTCAATACTCGCAACACTTGTCCCATTGGCAGTTGAGAGTGCTTCGATGTCAGAGATGTATTTTATGATCTCTTGAAGGTTTTCACTCATTTTAAGGCTGTCCTCTTTGGATCTGTTGGCCACTTTTGTTGAGTTGTCCATCGCTTCGGTCGTGATGTTTATCTTTGCTTCAACATCTTGGGAGACATCTGAAAGCGCTTCTATATTTTTTGCATTATTGGCCATTTTGTCACTGACATCGTTAATGGCTTGAACGATCGTATTGACAGAGATGTCTATCTCACTCAGTCCTTTTTGCGTACGCTCTGCAAGTTTTCTTACTTCATCGGCAACGACAGCGAATCCACGTCCATGCTCTCCTGCACGTGCTGCTTCAATGGCAGCATTTAAGGCTAAAAGGTTTGTCTGCTCGGCAATCTCTCGAATGATATTGAGTACATCTTTGACCTGATCGGCATCTGTTTTTAAAGTGGAGAGCTCATCAAGAAGTTGTGCTTCGGTATCAACAAAATTAACGACTTCATCGCTTAGCGTATTTAAAGAGGTTTTGGCACTGAGCAGCTCTTCTTCTGCAATTTCTATCTGTTCTTGTGTCTGTGCCGCTGCTTCGATAGTCTGGGAGAGGATATCTTGAATATTTTGGCTTTTGTTTACTGTTTTTTCTACGATAGCCTGCTCTTGTTGTGTCCCCTTACGAATAACATGTGAAGCGATCTCTATCTCATTGGCTATCTCTTTGTTCTGATGTCCAAGACGTTTGACTTCGTTGATAGTATCTTGAATCATTGCTATGAATTTGTTCACTTCATTTGCAGTATCGCCAAACTCATTTCCCTTTTTATGCGTAAGTCTTTTTGTTAGGTCTTTATCTCCACTCACGAGGTTTGCTATTTTGTTTTTGAGTCTATCGAGTGGCGTGAATATCTCACGAACAAAAAAGATGGTGGCGACAATAGCAAAGAGAATCCCTGCGATTATGAGAGAGATGACAAGCATCGTATTTGTACTGCTGATCTCCGCATCATTCTTATCAAGAGAGATGACAAGGTCCATAGCACCAAGCACATAACCAACTGAGGCATTGTAATGACACTGCAGACATCGTTTTTCTGCTATCATAGGTTTTATCATACGGATAGTGTGGTGCTGCCCTTCGTTCTTTTCCAAGATCTTTGTTGTCTTATTGCTCAAAACATCCCGAATGAGAGCATCATCTGTAAATTTTTCATCAGGAGCATACACTTCCAAGACAGCTTTTGATTTGATTATGTCAAGATGCTCGATTCCATCTATTTTTCTTGCATGTTCAAAAGCGCTTTCTACAACTTCAGGGTCACCCATCATCATACTTGTCGTCATGGTTTGAAAGATGGATTCACTTAACATTTTAAGTGATTTCTTTGCAGTGGTGTTTGAGAGTTCATGGAGCGTTGAGGAGAGATAATAGGTAATGGATATCATGCCGATAATACTGAGGGTAAGAATAGAGAGAATGACTTTTGATTTAACTGATGCGAACATGACAAATCCTGTACAATATAAATTATAATTTTTAATTCTATAATTGTAGCAGGATATTGTCCTAGTAATGTCTTAGCGGCTTACAT
>JALVAL010000353.1 GCA_027011205.1 Gammaproteobacteria bacterium | reverse complement strand
GAATGAGAATTTATGAAGGATTTTAAATATAGTTATAAGAAAGCCTGTATTGCCCATGATGCACTAAAAATTTACTAACTGACCCTTTGCTTGACCAGAACTTATTGTATTTTTAATCTAAAATCAGCTTTATAAGTTGTTTAGCGGTAGTTAATGGCAAGCTTGCGTTATTTGCATTATTTTATAATCCCTATATTCTATATGTTAATCCCTAGGGACAAATATTATGCATAATGGTGAAAATATCAGCAATGAATAAAAAGTGCCTAAAGATGGCGGAGCTTTATGGCTAATCAAAAAGCCTTTATACTTGTGAAACTTTAATACAAAAGGATAAATATTGAAAACGTATCTCTTAAATACCCCTATATTAACCAATTATGGTCAATGGAATTATGAAGGCCCACTAGAACTATCACAAGCACAGAGGTGGATAAAACAGGATTTTATTTCTGCCATAGGTCATCAATCCAGTGCCGAATTTCTTAGCCACTTACTAGGGGTCAAAATAGAGATGAACCGTATACAAATCACTATGCAATCGGGGGATCAAGCTTTGGTGTTAAGTCTAAAAACCAGACTGCCAGAGAATTTGGTTCTGGATGATAAAGCACAAATCGAAGCCTTGCCTTATGAGCTTGGTATACTGACTCATCTTTAAGAGCGTAAAATAATAATTTGTTTATTTAAAACGATTAAGATAAATTTAAAAAATGGATACAAGGTTAATTATGAAATATATTGCTTATTTGTTTGAACTAAAATCCATCCAAAGCTATTTAATGGCAGGTGGAAAACTTAAAGATATGGTTAATGCCAGTGATATGTTGGAACAAATTACAGAAGGTTCAGCTAATGAACCGGGATGGTTGGATTCAGTATTAGAATTGTCTAATCTGACTTTAAATAATGATCCTTCAAAAGGAGCATTAGTGAACTTATCACGTCGTGCAGGTGGTGCTGTTTACCTGATTTCCGAGGCCAGTGAAAAAGAAAAACTGGAAAAATTCAGACTGTTATGGACTTTAGCTGTACAGCAAATTTTGCCTGACTGTGAATTTGTTGATTGTCTTACAAATGAAGGGTTAAATGCCTTTGACTGTGTAGCCAAAGGTCGAGTTCAACTATTAGAACAACGCAGTTTATTTTATCCGTCATTGCCATTATCAACCCCTATAACACAGATAGCACCCAGAACAGGAACACCAGCATCGGGCAAAAAAGATAAAGAATGGCTAGATAAATCGGGGTTACAAAAACGTCAATACCGTTCAGCAAAATCTAATCTAGCAAGGAAATTTAGTCAAAGTGATACAAAAGATTGGCCTTCTTCACTAGAGCATAGAGATTTCCCCTATATTGGTGAAGAAAAAGATATTGCCATTATTCATATAGATGGTAATGGTTTGGGGCAAATTTTGATGGATTTGGCCTCTTCAGTGGAAACAGCCCCTGATGGTTATATCAAATTTTACTCAACATTTTCTAATAAACTTAAAGAAGCCACTGAAGCTGCTGCACAAGAGGCTACAGAAAAAGTGCTGATTGATGATTGTATTGAACGTGATGAAAAGACCATGGCAGCACGCCCTTTGGTCTTAGGTGGAGATGATCTGACCATTATTATTAGGGCTGATTTATCCTTATCTTTTAGTCGTATATTTATTGAATCCTTTGAAAAGCATACCAGTGGTATAAAAAAAGCTCTCAAAGCATTGAAAAAAGACTATAAAACGAGCCCCAAGTTATTTGAGAAATTACCTGATAGACTAACAGCTTGTGGGGGTATTGTTTTCCAAAAAGCTTCCCAACCTTTTATGATGGGATTCACTCTTGCTGAATCTTTATGTGGTTTTTCCAAAATAACATCAAAAGCAATATCAGACACTAAAATTCCGTCATCACTGACCTTTTATCAGATTCAAAGCAGTGTCACCGATGATTATAGTACGATTAAAGAACAAGAGCTTACCAGTATTGATAAACGCTTTCTGACTTTAGGTACTTATAGTTTGGGAGAGTATCAGACTGATACCATGCCTGCATTAAATGCACTCCAAAGCAGTGTACAATTATTATCTCAACATCAGCAAAGTGGTGTAATCTCAAAATTGCGTCAATGGGTAGGACACTTATTAGTTGATGTCAATGCTGCAGATGCCTATGAAGAACAATTAGATAAGTCCTTGCG
>JALVAL010000352.1 GCA_027011205.1 Gammaproteobacteria bacterium | reverse complement strand
TTCACAATTTGCATGCTATCCAGGGGCTGTTTTTTTTCTAATGTTAACCGGATTTTTGCCAATATCCGATAATAGATGAAAGATAAACAGTCCCTGAATTTTGATAATACTTATTACCGGTAGAACTTATTATTCTACAGGAATTTGCTTATCAGATACTTTTATACTAGTTTGAAGACATATCATATTCTGAAAATATAAAATAGGGAGTCAGCAAGTGCGGAAATCAATTCTTGCATGTACTGTATCAGTCTTAATGTCACCAATTGCCAGCTGGGCATTAGGGATGGGGGATATACAGGTTAATTCAACATTGAATCAGGCTCTGAAAGCAGAAATAGAATTGCATTCTGCTGCTAAAAAAGATCTGGATTCCCTTCATATTGGTCTGGCTTCCAGAAAAGCCTACGCACGTTCCAATATAGAATTTAGTGATTATCTGCAAAAATTTCGTTTTAAAGTTATTCAGCGAAATGGCAAAAATTATATTTCCATTTCGACGCGTAAGCCTTTTAAGGAGCCATATGCCAACTTTCTGATTGAAGCTAACTGGGGTTCAGGTCGTTTATTGCGCGAATACACCATGCTGGTGGATCCACCGGAATTTGTAAAAACAAATGCCAGAACACCGTCGATGGCCACTACTTCCAGAACCTCTCAGGTTAAACGTACGACTCAATCCTCCAGTGGAACAGTAACAAGAACTCAATCAGCTCCCAGCTATACTTCTGGCTCTGGAGGCCTTGTTTATGGTCCCACCCGGAAACATGATACGCTATGGAATATCGCAAAAAAAATGGCACCTGCCAATGTCTCAGTTAATCAAATGATGATGGCATTGTTAAGAGATAATCCTGAAGCATTTGTGGCTAATAATATTAATAATCTGAAAGCAGGTTATGTACTTAGAATTAAAGATACCGACAATCTTACTCAGCTTGATCGTCGTACAGCCCGTCATCAGGTTCACGAACAATATCAGAGCTGGAAAGAAACCAGAAAACAGCAGGTCAGTACCGTCAGTCCAGTGGATAGAAGCGATCGCAGTGCTGATGATAAGAAAGCCAGTGACGGGGAATTAAAATTAATTGCCACTGGTGATACTGATTCAGAAGGTGCTCAGGGAAGCCTGGCCAGTGAAGCTAAAACATTAAAAGAGAAGCTGGCATTGACCAGTGAGGAGCTTGAATCCAGAGAGGTTGAGAATCAGGAACTTAAAGCTCGTATTAAAGAGCTTGAAAAAATGCTTAAAACCAAAACCTCTCTGGTGCAATTAAAAGATGAAAGTCTTGCTGCCTTACAGAAACAAAAAGCAATGCAGGCTCAGGGTGGTGATACTGACTCCTCTGTAGAGGAGCAAACTAATACTGAAATAACCGATGAAACTGTAGAATCTGCTGATGGAACAGTATCAGAGGTTATTGTTGCTATTGAAAAGGTTGAACAGCCGGAAATGGCTAATACAGAAGCAACTGAGTCTGTAGTTCCATCTGATGGTGCATCAGATACCGAAGCCGATGTTACAGAAACTGTCGATAAGGTAGAACCTGCAACAGACACAGCGGATAAATTTCAGTCTTCTACTGCTGAAGAAGCCATGGCTGTTGCCAAGAGTGAGACCCAGAAGAGTGCTGCTGAAAAAGCAGCAGAAAAGCTCGAATCTAAAGTTACCAAAAAGCCGACTGCTCCAGAACCTGAACCCGTACAGGTCTACGAACCAACACTGGAAGATGATCCTGTCGGCTTTTTATTAAGCGAAAAAAATCTACCCTATACCGCGGGTGGCGGTGGTATTCTGATCTTGTTGCTGGCCTGGTTAGGGTTACGCGGACGAGGCAAGAAAGAAACTGAATTTGAAGAAAGTATTCTGGATTCACAAATTGCTATGGATGATAGTGAATTTGCAACTGAAAGTACTGACTCCTCAGCTGATTCTGGAACAGAAGTGCTTGCTGCAGATACCGAGACATCCTTTTTGAGTGACTTCTCTTCGGATGATATGGAAACCCTGCAGCCCGACGATACTGAAGCAGATCCCATAGCTGAAGCAGATGTGTTTATGGTTTATGGTCGTTATCAACAGGCAGAAGAATTACTTAAGACAGCGATTGATAAAGAACCGGAACGTGTAGATTACCAGATGAAACTTCTGGAAGTATATCATGGTGATAATCAGAAGGATGCCTTTGCCGTACAGGCTGATGTGGTTCGTGATGTTTTATCGAAAACCAATGATGACTTTGAGTTAACATCTGAATGGACTCGTGCCAGGTCATGGGCAGAAAAATTAGGTGTTGATATTGAAATGCCTGATTCATTTGATAATCCAGGGGCTGCGACAGCGGTTGAAACTGAGGACGCGACTACAGAAAGCACTGCAACAGATGAATTTTCCTTAGATGATTTTAATGATGAGCTGACTCTGGATACTACGGAAATTGAATTTAATGAAGATGATTCTGTATTGGGTGATCTGGATACTGATGCCAGTATTGAAATTGAAGATGAGTCTTCTGATGAAATGTCTCTGGATGACATTGATTTTGATTCTGATGAGCCAACAGAAGACAGTACAGAATTAAAGCTGGATGATATTGATGAGCTTGACGAACAGGAGTTCAGTGAGCAGATTGATGACATGTCTGATGATGATATGTTTGAGCTGGATGAGAATACCTCGGATACCGACTTATCGCTAGATGCTATGGGAAGCGATGAAAGTTCTTTGCAACTTGATGATATCAGTGACGATGAATTGAGCATTGATGCGGATGAATTACTGGATATAGAAGCCACAGATGATACAAAATCCCCCTTAGACAGCGGAGAGGGCGGCATAGATCTTGAAAGCAGTCTTGAGCTGGAAGAGAGTCTTGAGCTGCAAGGTGGCCAGGAACAGAGTGATGTTCTGGCTGCAGAATTATCTGATGACAGTTTTGAACTGGATATGGACAATGATTCTTCTGAAGATGATCTGGAACTGCTCGATAATGACATGAATTTTGATGAGCTGGACGATGATTTCCCTGAACTGGATGCAGTGGGTACCAAACTGGATCTGGCCAAGGCCTATATTGACATGGGTGATATGGAATCTGCCAGCAGTATTCTCAACGAAGTTATTGATGAGGGCGATGAAGATCAGAAAACACAGGCGCAGGAGTTATTAGATCAGTCCAGCTCATAAATTGCTATGCATCCCGTAATTAAACTGCTTAGTTTGATTTCGGCTGCCGTTTTTCTAACACAGGGTAATGTACTGACCCTGCTTATTACGGGAGCTTTAATGCTCCCGTTTTATTTGCAAAATAAACAATTATGGCAGCCGGCTTTAAGGATGATCCTGCGTTTAAAGCTATTTTTTGTTTCTATTTTGCTGGTCTATGTGTTTTTTTCTCCAGTTCCGGTAGTAGCAATGTTTTCTGCTCATCTGCTCGGAGAAAGCCTTATTCCGGGACTGTTTAGAATAAGCGTACTTATTTTAATTATTTTTGCTGTTAATCTGTATTTGAAAAACACTACCAAAGAGCAGATCCTGTCGTCTTTAATCTGGTTATTTTATCCGTTAAATTATATAAAAATAAATATTAACAGGATGGCCTTAAGAGCCGTGATGACACTTGAATATATTGAATACCTGAATCAGAAGCTGGCAGAATATCAGCAGCTGAAGAAGCAGAGAATCAGGACGTCAGACACGGTTTTTTCATTTAGACAGTATTTTCAAGCTAAAAAGCAGGCCCTTTTTCATCTGATCCGTTATTCTGGTATAATCCTGCACGAAATTTTAGCTGAGGCTGAAAGTACTTCCGGGAAAAAATATACAATTGATTGTTTGCCGTCTCCTGTGCTGACACAATTTTTTATCCCCATGGTACTTTGTTTATTATTATTTCTCACCCTGTAGTTGTTTAATCTGGATAAAAATACGAAAAAAATGCGAATTGCCCTGGGAATTGAATATGATGGTGCTGCTTTTTGCGGCTGGCAGATCCAGGCTGGCGATGTACCCACCGTACAGGGGTTTCTGGAAGCGGCATTAAGTCAGATAGCCAATGAACCTGTTAGTCAGTGTCAGGTGGCAGGCAGAACGGATACCGGCGTGCATGCGACAGAGCAGGTTATACACTTTGAGACCCGGGCACAACGTTCAATGAGTTCCTGGGTACTGGGCAGTAATCGCTATCTTATGGATCATAGTATCAGTGTATTATGGGCCCATCTGGTTGAAAATGATTTTCATGCCCGATTTTCTGCTCAGAGACGCCGTTATCGTTATATTATTTTATCCCGGCCAATTCGGCCGAGTTTTCTCCATCAACGAGTGTCCTGGGATCCCAGGCCTTTGAGTCTGAAACGTATGCAGCAAGCCGCAAAATATTTTGTGGGTGAACATGATTTTGATTCTTACAGGACCGTTAAGTGTCAGGCAAAGAGTCCGGTTAAAACAGTTTATTTTCTTAATGTGTCACAAAGAGGCGAGTACTTCTATATTGACATTGAAGCTAATTCATTTTTACACCATATGGTCAGAAATATTGCTGGGGTATTAATGTCTATAGGTCGTAGTGAACAGGCACCTGAGTGGGCTCTGGAAGTGCTTGAGGCCAGAGATAGAACAAAAGGTGGGGTAACTGCGCCATCAGGTGGTTTATATCTGACCAATGTAACTTATGACAAAAAATTTAATCTGCCACAAATAAATTCTACTACCATTATATAAACTTTGTAATTACTCAGCATAAATTACCGTATTAGTCGGTAGAGCCTGTGTTTGTGGGGTTTGTGAAAACATGAATGTACTTCAACCTTGTATATTAAATATACAAGGTTGAAGTCTTCGGAAATACGGCCCCTGCAAAGCACATCCCTGTGCGTATTTACACCAGCGCTGTCTAAATCAAAAAAAATTGTCAGCTAATTTTTTTTACGACTACCGCGTTTATCAACCAGTTGCGATGAACTGGCAGAAGAAACACTCATTGGAGTTGCTTTGGTAGTTCTGTTACGACGTCGAGAACGTTTTTTGGGTGCTTCTTCTTCCGTTAAGGTGCTGCTTTGCTCTGCTGTAGCGGCTGAACTGTCTGCCGCTTTAACCGCTTCAGAAACAGTCTCAACTTTTTTTGAAGCAGATGCTTCTGCAGAGGAGGACTCAGAAGGGGCTTCAGATTTGCTTCTGGCAGCTTTCTTTTTAGCAGCCGCTTTTTTGCGGGTAGCTTTTTTGCGAGTAGCCGTTTTCTTTTTAGGCAAGGCCGCTTCATTGTCGGAAGTCTGCAGTTCAGATTTATCTGATGTACTGTTATCAGATAGCACCTGAGCGACGGGAGCAGTTTTGCTGTCGGTTTCTTTAATGTCTGTTATAGCATCGGCTGCATCATTTGACGGGCTTTGAAGTTCAACTGATTTAGAATCATCTTTGGCTTTGGCTGCAGTTTTCTTTTTAGGTGCAGCTTTGCGGCTGTTACGGCGGGACCCTGGTCCACGTAAAGGTTTCTTCTTGGTCTTTTCGGAGTCAGTTTTATCTGCTGTAGTGGGGCTGGTATCCTGAGTAGAAGTTTCCATGTCTGTTATTTGTGCAACATCCTGTTGGGGCTCATTATCATTGGTCTTTTCAGAATCTGAATCAATAGCCATCGGCAGGTTGGCATCCTGTACTGCTGTGACAGTAATATCCTTATTACTTGACTGCTCTTGAGCAGAACGGGATGTTTCTGCTAAAGACTCGCTGCTGACAGTGTTTTGTTGCTGTGTCGTAGCAGATTTTTTATTCCGATTATCGGATTTTCTACGAGTTCGTGTGGATGATTTTTTAGCGGCTTTCTTGGGTGCTGCAGTATCTTTCTCATCCGATGATGAAAAAATAGCAGCTGAATCCTCTGTAACCACTGCTTTAGCCTGCTCCTGTTTTCCAGGGCTGGTTTTATTTGAACTTTTATTTGACGAATTCTGATTTCTACTGTCAGAACGTTTGTTCTGTTTCTGAGGACGCTTACGAGAATCACGCTGTTTGTCGTTATTTCTCTGGTTATCCTGTCTATTATGGGTATTACGGCGATTTTGCTGTTTCTGGCTCTGTCCCTGAGTGCTTCTGGAACTGGTGGTTTCCTGTTCCAGTGGTACTGCATCCGGTTCAGAATCACTGCGATTAAACAGCGATGACCAGATCCGTCTGACCAGAGTCAGAGGCTGGTTAGCTTGCGCTGTTTTAATACTGGTGGGTGCTTTTACGGCGGGTTCTTCATAAGTTACTGGCTCACCAATCAGTCCATTGGCTTCATCATCGTTTAAAACCTGATTAAAATTATAGCTGTTGACCTGATATTGAACGGTCATATTTTCTTCATTGCGAATTCGTTCAATCCGGTAATGGGGAGTGACCAGACTTTCATTTGGGATAAGTGTTACCGTGACTTTCTGTCTGCTTTCAATTTCACTGATAATATTCCGTTTGTCATTGAGCAGGAAAGTGGCCACATTAACAGGCAGTTGTGCCAGAATCCGTCCGGTATTTTCCTTCATGGATTCTTCTTCAATGATTCGAAGCACTGACAGCCCCAGAGAATCAATTCCCCGAATGGTACCATGACCACTGCAGCGGGGGCAGGTGATCTGGCTGGATTCGCCCAGCGATGGTTTTAGACGCTGACGAGACATTTCCAGCAGTCCAAAGCGTGATATGCGTCCTACCTGAACACGGGCTCGATCCAGTTTCAGGGCCTCTTTCATCCGGTTTTCAACCGCACGTTGATTTTTGGCAGGGCTCATATCGATAAAATCAATAACCACCAGACCGCCCAGATCCCGCAGACGCAGCTGGCGGGCAACTTCATCTGCAGCTTCCAGATTGGTATTCAGTGCGGTTTCTTCAATATCACCGCCTTTGGTCGCTCGTGCGGAGTTAATATCAATAGATATCAGAGCTTCAGTATGATCAATAACAATAGCACCGCCGGAGGGCAGGGTTACTTCTCGCTGGAAGGCGGTCTCAATCTGACTTTCAATCTGATAACGTGAGAATAAAGGAATGTTTTCATTATAAAGTTTAACCTTATGCAGATGCTGAGGCATTACCCGCTGCATAAAATCATAAGCTTCATTATAGGTTTTCTCATCATCAATAATGATTTCGGTAATATCAGAGCGTAAATAATCACGAATGGCACGGATAACGATATTGCTTTCCTGATAGATCAGGAACGGGGCTTTGCGTTCTATGGATGCTTCATCAATAGCTGTCCATAAGTGCAGCAGATAGTCCAGATCCAGTTGCAGTTCTTCAGCGCTTTTGCCAATACCGGCGGTACGGATTATCAATCCCATATTTTCAGGGACATTAAGCTGGCCCATATTTTCTTTGAGTTCAGAACGCTCTTCACCTTCAATGCGACGGGAAATACCTCCGGCTCTGGGATTATTAGGCATAAGTACCAGATAACGACCCGGCAGACTGATAAAGGTAGTTAATGCTGCACCTTTATTTCCGCGTTCTTCCTTATCCACCTGAACTACCAGTTCCATACCTTCATGCAATTGATCGGCAATGCTGGGACGTTTGCCGCGTTCAACAGATTTTTTAAAGTACTGGCGGGAAATTTCTTTTAAGGGGAGGAAACCATGGCGTTCTGCACCATAATTTACAAAGGCAGCTTCAAGGCTGGGTTCTATGCGTGTGATACGGGCCTTGTAGATATTAGCCTTTTTCTGAGTTCTCTGGGTAGTTTCAATATCCAGGTTAAACAGTCTCTGACCATCAACCAGGGCAACGCGTAACTCTTCAGGCTGTGTTGCATTAAATAACATTCTTTTCATATAGCAGGGCTCTAATTTCTGGCTCAACTATATAAAGTTTAAATTTAATAAATCATAAAG
>JALVAL010000351.1 GCA_027011205.1 Gammaproteobacteria bacterium | reverse complement strand
GGTACAGAATAGTGAGCATATGGTGAAAAATGATCACCGTTTATTACGCCTCGCACAGCGGATCAGCAGTCATATGCAGGTTAAATTAACCGCAAAAGAACATCAGGATATTTACCAGACTTTTGTTATTTTTGATGATCGCGGTTATATTATACATAATGATCCTGTCCGTTTTAGCGCCCGTGGTAATTTTTATGAACCGCTGAAAACCAGAAAATTATCAGAACAATTCACTGAAATGTGGGAAGTAGCTGTTGTCGATAACAATCTCAGACGTTTAAGTTTATAGTTCTTAAAAACATAACGACTCAGCGTAATTTAAACTCCAATAGAGTGTCTGCCCTGCAGGGGTAATATTGTTACAATCACATGGCCAGCTGCATTAAAAAAGATTGTCTGGGAAATTGAACCAGCTCTATATCACATACTCGCGGATGGCCTTCAGGAGTATCCGACTGAAATATAGCAATGGGAAGAACAATTGTATTTGGCCAGTCAATAGAAAAAAAATCTGTCAGCCATTGCTTACGTTCTCGCTCACTTTTTGTTACCAGTAATGCTTCTATATTATGAATCACCAAAGCTGATTTTTTTGATTCATTCAATAATGTACTGGTCATATCTTCCAGACTAATTTTTCCGGCATCCCAGCCTCTGGATAACATGCTGCTTTTTCTATAATCATAAAAATCAAGTTCCAGATAGTTAGCCAAAGCCAGGGATAAGTCAGGACGGTACTCTGGGAACAGGATCTGAAATGCACCTTTAGCCTCGTGTTGATCAAAGTGTTCTTTAATTAAACTCAACCATTTATTGTGTTGCGACACTGTATACACCTGCTGATAAATTGAAATAATAGTTTAACCTAACCTAAATTAAGCAAGTTACATACCATAAACAGGAAAAGGTAATAATAAATTATTATTCAACAACTGGTATTATCCCTAACTAGTGTGCATCAATAATAAATGGATGTGCCGCTCATTTTTGACGACCGTAAGTCGTTGAAAATGGAGTAAAAGAATAATCACACTTTTTCTTTTACGTTCCGGACAATTACCAGGAAGGCAATTTTCGGATGGACACTAACTAAAGCTACAAAATTCTAATAAGAGATATTACTGACAATTTGTCATCTGCTTATGACAATATATCAGGCTGGAATGAATTTTTTCAATGGCTGCTTATCTTTTTTTTATCGACATTATCTGTTGAACGACGTTGATATACAGGCTTTTGAACCAGGATCTCAGTCAGATTATATTTTTTTATCAACCGGTAGACCTGACGTTCACTGATGCCCATAACCTGAGCAATCGTGGTACGATGCCCCGAATATTTTTTCAGCAGCATTTTTAGGTAACTGGATTCAATGACCTCAAGTGTCGGATCTTCACCTGAAGGTATATCCAGCTGGAAGCCAGATTTTGGTTGTTCACAACCCCTTAAATTTAAATGCTGACCATGAATAAGTTTACTTTTACGCGAAAGAATAATGGCTCGCTCGACTACATTCTTTAATTCACGTACATTTCCCGGCCAGTCATAGGACATCAGTTTGCGCATGGCTTCTTTAGTCAGAGTTTTCTGCACGCACATGGAAAAATTATGGTTGCGGATAAAATGTTCCACTAAAAAGGGAATATCTTCACGGCGTTCACGTAAGGGTGGCGTATAAATACTGAAGGCATCAAGTCGATAGTATAGATCAGCCCGAAACTCATTAGTTTCCGACATTTTTTTTAAATCACGGTTGGTCGCTGCCACTATTCTGACATCGGAGTTCAGATCTCGGGTTCCACCCACTCTGCGAAATTTTCCAGTTTCCAGCACCCGTAATAATTTAGCCTGAATTACCGGTGGGATCTCTCCTATTTCGTCGAGAAAAAGAGTACCTCCTAAAGCCCCTTCTATTAAACCTTTTTTATTACCATGTGCTCCTGTAAAAGCCCCTTTCTCATGACCAAACAATTCGGATTCAAACAAATTTTCCTGTAAGGTACAGCAATCAACCACTACAAAATTATTATTCGCCCGCTGACTTTGTTCATGAATAGCCCGTGCGACTAATTCTTTACCTGAACCGCTTTCACCCAGAATCAAAACCGTCATATCACTGGGAGCAACGGCATCAATTTGTTCTTTAGTCTGTTCAAGAACCTCACTCTTGCCAATCATAAATGGCATTTTATCATTTTGAGCC
>JALVAL010000350.1 GCA_027011205.1 Gammaproteobacteria bacterium | reverse complement strand
ACAGGACTTTCTATAAATAAGCTCCAGAATATAAGTTAATTAATATTAGCTTATATTGCATATTCACCGGCTTGATAATTATCTTAGAAAAATCAGTTGACATTGTAACAAAACAGTTTTAGGTGCTGAAGATAAGCCTTGTATATTAAATATAAAGGGTTTTACAGGTTATTTTGGCTTTATTCGCACTCACCGTGCGGTGGTTTTCCGGAGTTCCGTCTCGAAGCACAGAAAATGGTGAAATTACCACAACATCTGAGAGAGTGCTTCGTTCTTTAAGAGCTGAAACCTTTGAACAGGCCCCTGGCGGCCTTATTTATCAGGCACTGATTTGATGCTTATATTTATCTTTGATGGAATGTACGTATTGGCGGTAAAAACTCACCACCACCTGCAGACGTTTATTCATGTCTTTTGAACTGACAATCTGACCGTTTAAAACTTCTTCCAGATAATCAATGACCGTAGTAGAAAAATATCTTAAATAACGTGCCTGCATCATTTCTGAGAGCACTTTAACAAAATGCACAGAAAGCTTAAATTGCATCAGGTTTTCTATATCATCGGACTGATTTTCAAGTTCTGGTGTATGACTGCCTAGAGTACTTATAATCTGTTCAAACTCTTCTATAAACACATCGATTTTCTGGTTATTTTTAATATTATCAAATTCTTTAGCCAGCTCTTCATCAGTCATTGTTAAACCACCGGTTAACTTTAGAAAAGCCTGTATTTTTGACTCTCGTACATTCTTATGTACGTTTTTTATTGCTGCTGAAGAATCCAGAATAGCTGAAGGTTCTATATATGCAGATGAATCTCCTGTAATTTTGCTGGATTCAATTTCTTTGTTATCCTCATTATCTATGGAAATAAAAGCAGTCACTTTACGGTTTTTATTTTGCCGGTCATAAGCTGCTTCAAGAAGATTTTTATGTGATTTTTTTTCTGCTGGAAAATCATTAATTATCTCAGAAGAGTACTGAGATACTGGTTCAGAATCATTCACTTCCCTGCTGTCAGTCGGACTATCTCGCAAGGTCTGCTGTTGAGCAGACATTAATTCCAGTTCATCCTGCTCATCTTCCGTATTTCTGAAATACCAGAGCATTATAAAAAAGAATAACACAATCCCCAGGATGATATAGGCAGGACTGCTCTCAACTGGTAGTAGCTGCTTTAACCACTCTGGAAGTAAACTGGACTGAATACCATCCGCAATACTATTATCTACTTCCTTATCAGTCAGTTCAGCGACCGGTGTTTGCTGCTGTATGGCCTGATGTTTAGTGACCTCCGGGAGCAAGGAGGGTTCCACTGCAAACGTGTGTTCCACCGGATCTGTATCAGTAGTACCTGTCTGCAGCAGAGGCGTTTTTTTCTCATGATTAGCAGTCTGAATGCTGTTATCCGCAAACGAGGCTGACACACGATGAATGGTCTCCCCTGTAATGTTATCTGTCTGCCCTTCTGCCTGAGATTCCAACGATAGTAACAATAAAGTTAACACTAAGATTGCCTTTAATGTACACCCAAAAATGTGATTTTTACGCTCTTGCATAATCACAACACCCTCAAAATTTATCGGACACTTTTATTAAGACACTTTTATTAAGA
>JALVAL010000349.1 GCA_027011205.1 Gammaproteobacteria bacterium | reverse complement strand
ACTATAATTTGTAATACTGGTTGAACTTGTGCCGATAATAAAAACTATCGTCACGAATAAATATACAAGGATTTCCAATGTCAACAAGCATCAGTTCCTCCTCTGCTAATCCTGATCTGGACTGGAGTCAGTTAAAAGAAACGGTAGTTATGCTCAATCTGGCTATTGCACAAATTAAGCAATCCATGCATGAAGGCATGTCTTCTGTTGATACTCTGGCTGATTCATTTACCTCACTGGCCAGTAATCTTAATGAAATTCAAACCACCATAGTACAACAGCATACAGATAATGACAGTCTGAAAAATCTGCTCAATGATTCCAGCGAAAAAGTACATTCTGCCATTATTGCTTTTCAGTTTTATGATAAATTATCCCAGCGACTGGATCATGTCAGTCATAGCCTGGATTCTCTAACCCAACTAATTGCAGATCCCACCTCTCTATACTCACCGCCACAATGGCAAGCCCTGCAGGATTCCATTCGCAGTAAATACACTATGGAAGAAGAACGCCGATTATTTGATCAAGTGTTATCCGGTGTGCCTGTAGATGAGGCCCTGGAAGAGTTTAGTCAGAAGGTTACTAAAAGCAATAATGATAATGATGTGGAATTATTTTAGGGGGGGGGGAGGCTGTAAATTATAACAACCGAGCATGGATAATATGCAATTGAACTGAAAAGTTACCACGAAAATAATTTTCCTTTAACTGATAGACAGCATGAATATCATCATTATTGTTAAAAGGAAAGGAGTCACCTTTTTTATCCAGAGCCCGGAACCAGACTGCCCGAAAACTGAATGAATCGGTTGCCAGCTGGATCATCAGATGATTGGCCTCTGCACCTATGCTGCGAATACTTTGTACTTTGAATTCACCTTCAAATACCGGTGCTTCAAACTCTCTGCCATAGGGTTCAAGACCTTTCAATTCAGCAATGCTTGCAAAGCTTATTTCATCTTCTGTCAGACTGCCGTCAGTATAGATGATCGGTCTCAGGGCAATATGTTCATCCAGTGCAGAAGCATTGATCTGTGTGGCTACTGCCTGATCAAACAATTCACAAAACTGCTCAATTTTATCTCTTTTTATCTTGAGTCCAGCCGCTCCCTTATGTCCTCCAAAACCAGAAATAATGCCCGGCTGATGATTAGCCACTGTTTCTATGGCTTCTCTGATATGAATAGCCGGAATAGTTCGGGCAGAACCGGTGAGGATCTGCTCATCATTAGTAGGACTGAAAATTATAACCGGACGACCGTACTTTTCCATCAGTCTGGAGGCGACTATCCCCTGTACCCCGGCATGAAAGGCCTGATCAAAAATCACCAGCGACCAGTTCAGTTTTTTTAACTGAGGTCCGGCTAATTTCAGAGCAATATCCAGCATCTGTTTTTCAGTATCTTTTCTAATCTGATTATCTTTGTCCAGCCCGGATAATTGACTCATGGATTCAGAAATACTGGGCGCGCACAGATAATGCAAAGCCATATAAGGATCAGACATACGACTGCGGGCATTAATTCTGGGACCAATCTGAAAGCCGAGATCTTCTGCGGTAAAAGGCTGAAAGTCACGTTCCAGAAGTTTATGCATAGCCTGCCAGCAAGGACGCTGCAGCTGATTTATAATTTTTAAACCGGCTTTCACTACCGCACGATTAATCGGACTGGACAGGGAGACCGCATCCGCAACGGTACCTAAACTGACAAAATCCAGCAGCGCTGATAATTTCGGTGCGGATGTTTCCAGTACCCCGTCATCAATCAGTCTGGCTCTGAGATAACTCATTAACAGCCAGCTTACCATACAGCCAGCAATGGTGGCGTCAGGATACTGACAGTCGTCGCGTGTCGGATTAATAGTGGCCAGAGCGGATAGCGGAATACCCTCCTGTGGAATGGCATGGTGATCGGTGACAATAATATCAATACCCTGCTCTTTTAACTGTACAATCTGCCCCTCATCAGAGGAGCCACAGTCTGCCGTGATAATTAACTGAGGCATCTCATCCATAGCCAGGATCCGATCCGTCAGCCCCTGACTTATGCCATAACCATCGTCTATACGATGACCAATAAGATGCTGAATTTTGGCTTCCGGAAAATTAAAATAATCTTTTAATGCAAAAAATAAAATAGCATGAGAAGTAATACCATCGACATCATAATCTGTCAGCAGGCCAATCGTTTGCTGGTTTTTTATGGCCTGTGCAATTCGTTCTACCGCTGAATCACTGTCTTTAAGCAGATTGGGGGGAGCGATATGTTTCAGGGAAGCAGTCACCAGATCATCCACATCCCATTGCAGACTCTCCATGCGATTAGTCACAATACGAGCCTGTATCGGAGACAGTGACAGCCGCTGAATAAGTTCAGCCACATCAACTTGCGGTATTCGGGCAATAATTTCAGGGATCACTAACGGATAACATCCAGTCCACCCATATAGGGAATGAGAACATCAGGTACTCTAATGGAACCATCTGCCTGCTGATAGTTTTCCATAATAGCCACCAGAGTTCGCCCTACTGCCAGACCAGAGCCGTTAATCGTATGTACCAGCTCCGGTTTACCGGTTTTTTTATTTCGCCAGCGTGCCTGCATACGACGAGCCTGGAAATCACCAAAATTACTGCAGGAAGATATTTCCCGATAACTTTCCTGTGCCGGAACCCAGACTTCCAGATCGTAGGTTTTTGTGGCTGAAAAACCAATATCACCGGCACATAAAGCCACTACCCTGTACGGCAGATTTAATTTCTGCAATATTGTTTCTGCATGCCTCAGAAGTTCTTCCAGTGCCTGCAAAGACGTCTCCGGCTTAACAATCTGCACCATTTCCACTTTTTCAAACTGATGTTGACGAATTAAACCGCGCACATCCTTACCATACGCCCCGGCTTCTGAACGAAAACAGGGAGTATGAGCCGTCAGCCGTAAAGGCAGTTCAGACTCTTCAAGAATTGACTCTCTGACCATATTGGTGACTGGCACCTCGGCAGTGGGAATTAAATGCAGCTGCCTGTCTCCAGCAATGGTTTCTTCATCACCATCTACGGCAAATAAATCTTCCTTGAATTTGGGCAGTTGTCCCGTACCTCGTAAAGCATCCGGACGTACCAGATAAGGCACATAGGTTTCACTATAACCATGTTGTTCGGTATGAGTATCCAGCATTAACTGAATAAGTGCCCGGTGCATACGGGCCAGAGGACCTTTTAAGGTGCTGAAACGGGAACCGGATAGTCTGGCAGCAATTTCAAAGTCCATTAAGCCGCCCTTACCGTTCCAGCCGGTTCCAGTGCGGAACCGAGATCGACATGATCTTTTATGGCAAAATCAAACTGGGGGATATTACCCCAGGTGCGAAGTTCTACATTATCATTTTCATCTTTACCATCGGGAGTCGTTTCATGCGGGACATTGGGAATTCGCATTAAAATATCACTGGTTTCATCCAGCAGCGATTTTAAACGAAGCTCCATTTCCTTAAGTTTATCGCCGGTTTTTGCCACCGCTGCCAGAATTGCACTGACATCTTCACCATTTTTTTTAGCCTGTCCAATTTCTCTGGATTTACTTTTTCTGTACGCCTGAAGTTCCTGAGTTTTAACCTGAATAACTTTACGTTCTGCTTCCAGCTCCACCAGTTTTTTGGTATCCAGTGTAAATCCTCTACGAGCCAGTTGGGCTGCAATTTCATCCAGCTTGTTTCTTAATAGTTTGGGATCCAGCATTATTTATCTATCTCGGGATTGATTGAAAGTGTTAAGCATTCATTATAAGTTTAAGCCAGGTGCTCAAAGGAAAGATTAACTTTCCAGTAGATGATATGGGCATTTTCTATATGTTCATGGATGAAATTAATCAGCTCTTCAGCCTTGTCACTTGTATGGTAAAACTCAATAACCACCGGTAGATGACCGGATATATCCAGTAAAGTACTTTGATGTATATGCCCCTGATCACCAAAGCCGGCCACACCGCGAAAAATTGTTGTACCAATGACATCACCGCGATCATGCAGTTGTTCCAGCGTCTTACTGATATGACCGTTACTGTCATCAGTATAAACACGTACCAGCGTCACTGGGTGTTTGTTAATTTTTTTAGCCATAATCTTTAGCATTCCTTTAGAGCGAACGTGCCAGCATCATACCTGACCAGGTGGCGATAATACATAAAATAACGCTGATCAGGATATTAACAACGGCTTTCAATAACAGGCCTTCCTGCATCAGGGATAGAGTTTCCAGAGAAAAGGTGGAAAAAGTAGTAAAAGCCCCTAAAAAACCAATCATTATAAAGGCACGCACCTCAGAGCCAAAGCTCAGACGTTCAGTTAACAGGACAAAAGCAAGACCTATCACAAAAGAACCTACAATATTGACACTCAGTGTACCCCAGGGAAAACCACGCCCAAGCCAGGCATAGACACCATTGGACACCCAGAATCGCATCAGTGCTCCAAATGCACCACCTGCTGCTATTGCACCTAATTCACCCAAAATTATTCCTCTGAAATTTAGCAATCATCCTGTGATGATTTATCCTTCCTGATACAAAAAGAGTATTTTAAGCTTCTTTCCGGGAATTTTCATTAACTGATTAGAATTATTCTGGAAGTTATTCACTGCTTCAGGCTCAAACAATATCTGTCCTGATAAATTTTATCAGTTGATGTTTTACCAGCTCAGCCGTATTTTGCATTGCCTCATCAGTAGACACCAGCCCATTAACCAGTGCAAGCAGTGAAATATTGTCGCTTAGCTGCGCTTCAATACCCTGAGTAAAATTACCGCAGATCAGTGTCAGAGGGATATTCATAGCCTGTGCTTTTGCTATCAATCGACCGGTTAATTTACCCTGCAGACTTTGCTGATCAAAATACCCTTCCCCGGTGATAATCATATCCGGCTTGTTATCTTTATCCTTCAGAAGCTTATTTAAAGCAGAAATTTCTGCCAGCACATCAAAACCACTTTTAACTATTGCCTGAGTATAAGTCAGCAGAGCAAAGCCCATGCCTCCGGCAGCTCCGGCCCCAGGTATATTCACAGTAGTTGCCGGCAGCTTCAGGGTAGACAGGGTTTTTTCAGCAAATATGGTCATACCGGTTTCAAGCTGTCGGATCATTTCTGCATCCGCACCTTTCTGGGCTGCAAAAACATGGCTTGCACCCTGTTCTCCTAATAAGGGACTGGTCACATCACTGGCAATAATAATATCACATTCCTTTAAGCGGGAATCCAGTTGAGTGGTATCAATACGCTCTATTAAACCCAGCATTTGTCCGGCAGGTGTCAGCCTCTGTCCCTGCTGATTATAAAACTGTACTCCCAGAGCCGACAGCATCCCCATACCGCCATCATTGGTAGCACTGCCTCCCAGTCCAATAATTAATTTCCGGGCGCCTTTGCTCAAAGCCTGCTTAATTAGTTCTCCGGTACCAGAACTACTGGTTTTCAAAGGATTTCTCTGGCTGGGATGAATAGCCGGCAAACCGGAAGCCTGTGCCATTTCTATAATAGCAGTATCTCTGCCATAAGGATTATCGGGTTGCTCATGAGAAAGAAAAGCATAATAGGCAATATCGCTGAGACCCAGAGCATTATGGACCTTAACAGCTGTTTTCTGAGCATGAGTGTAAGTTAGAACAGCATCAATGGTGCCTTCTCCACCATCAGCCAGCGGCAGCAGATGCAGTTTAATATCTTGGACAGGGTGGTTCTGAAAAACCTCTGCCGCTATATCACAAAACTCCAACGCACTTAAACTGCCTTTAAACGAATCAGGTGCAATAAGAATATTCATAATATACGTTTTATATTTTTAGAAACAATGTAACCATTCAGCGTATTAATCTTTTTTAGCCTGTTTATCCAGAGACTGCAAATATTCCAGCTTTTCTTTAAGCTTTATTTCCAGCCCTCTGGATTGCGGACAATAAAATTGTATATCAGTTAATTCAGTCGGTAAATAACTCTGTCCGGCGGAATAGGCTTCCGGTTCATTGTGAGAATAACGGTATTTTTCACCATAGCCCATGGATTTAAGTAACTGGGTCGGGGCATTACGAAGATGGTCTGGTACATCCAGTGAGCCGGATTCTGCAGCGCAGGCCATAGCAGCTTTAAAGGCGGTATATAGCGCATTGCTTTTGGGTGCCAGAGCACAATAGACAGCTGCCTGGGCAATGGCACGATTTCCTTCTGCAGGTCCCAGGCGCTCAAATGCATCCCAGGCATTCAGGGCTACCTGCATTGCTCGGGGATCGGCGTTACCAATATCCTCCGAGGCAATAGCCAGTAATCGACGGGCAATATACAGAGGATCACATCCAGCCTCAATCATTCGGGACATCCAGTATAATGCACCATCCGGTGAGGAACCGCGCACTGACTTATGAAACGCTGAAATCTGCTCATAAAACAGATCACCGCCCTTATCAAAGCGGCGCATGGTACCTGATATAACCTGAGCAATAGCGGCAGAATTAATAACATTTTTCCCTTCTGCCGGCTCTGCCAGATCTGCGGCAATTTCCAGCAGATTAAGCAGTTTGCGCCCATCACCATCAGCAGCGAGTACCAGATTAAGTTTATCCTCCTGATCGATCTCAAGTGCTTTGTCACCCAGACCACACTCTTTATCTATCAGTGCCGATTCTAATAAGGCGGATAATTCCTGCTGATTTAAAACTGTTAGCAAATAAACTCTGGCACGGGATAATAAGGCATTGTTGAGTTCAAAAGAGGGATTTTCTGTGGTGGCCCCGACAAAGATAAAAGTTCCATCTTCTATATAAGGTAAAAAGGCATCCTGCTGAGACTTGTTAAAGCGATGAACTTCATCAACAAATAAAACCGTAGGCTGAGCATACACCTGAAAATATTGTTTGGCCTGCTCCACAGCCCCGCGAATTTCTTTGACACCGGCCAGAACAGCTGAAATGGACAAAAACTGAGCCCTGGCATAATGGGCAATAATACGGGCCAGAGTGGTTTTACCCACTCCCGGAGGACCCCAGAAAATCATGGAATGAGGTCGTCCCCCTTCAATAGCCATAGACAGCGGTTTGCCTGTTCCCAATAAATGGGTCTGACCAACAAAGCTGGCCAGAGAATCGGGCCGCATTCGATCAGCCAGAGGACTTATATCCGACAAATCATCCCGAGCCAGTAAATCTTCCTGTTTATTGTGCATTTGCAGTTCCAATAACATCTACATCAGCAGGTGGTACAAAATTGAATTGATGGCTGGAAAACGGTTTATTAACTATAATATTAGAAAACTTAAGATCAGTGACCTGTCCAAAGTTGTCATACATACGCATACTCATCAGAATATGGTCTTTAAAAGCAAGCTGTACCCGGTCAAAAGTCATATCTTCACTCATGGCTTTAAGCTCAATCCAGTTTAAGCCGTCCGGCTTATTCATTGTGATATTTTTTATCCGATAGAATTTATAAAGATTATTATTACTGCTCAATAACAATGCCGGTGAATCCCCCAGACTTTCATCCAGAGGCTTAATATTAACCTGTTCCAGCTCAACATCATAAATCCATAGTGTTTTACCATTGGAAATATATTGCTGTTCGACTGGTATCTGATAATCCAGAATAAACTTGTCAGGACGACTGAGAATTAAGTTACCATGGGACTGTTCCAGAATTTTACCTCTGGAATTTCTAACCGTTTGATCAAAATCAGCCTGAAAACTTTGAGTACGCTGAAAAAATTCATTTAAACGGGTATTCTGAAGATTGGCCGCAGACAGCGGTAGAAACGGAAAGGATGCAATAAAGAACAATAAGACAAGAATTGATTTTTTCATATAATACGCCGGCTGAAAATAAAGTAGTAAAAACAGTTACTATTTTGACCAGACAATATTATAC
>JALVAL010000348.1 GCA_027011205.1 Gammaproteobacteria bacterium | reverse complement strand
GGAATACAAAGAAATAATCGGTTTCGCTGAAATGCTGGATTTAACGGATGTCTATAAAAAACAATATGATTTGCGGATATAAATTTTTAAAGAACGATTTTTATAAATATGCTTTGCAAGAAGCTAAAGGGAATTTTGTACTATGCCGGTATTAGAAAATAAATATTTTAATAAAATTACCCTTTTTAATGAAAAAGCAGAACAGTTTATTAATGCCGGACAATGTGAGCAGGCTATAAAAGAATACCAGAAAGCCTGGAATACCCTGCCTGAACCCCGTCAACTCTGGGATGCTGGTTTATGGATAAAGATGGGACAGGCTGAATGTCTGCTTGAAATGCAGGAATTTGAGCAGGCAAAACAAAAACTACTCGAAGCGATGCTTTGTGCCGGGGCCGTCAGTAATCCACTGGTGCATTTTTTTCTTGGGATCTGTTGTTATGAAACCGCTGATAAAACAACGGCTCTGAATGAATTTAAACTGGCGTATGAACTGGAAGGGGATGGTATTTTTCAGGAAGGTGATGAAAACTACCGGGACTTTCTTTTTTCTTCTCTATAACAGGTCTAGATATGTATTTAAATACTACATTAAAAAGAGCTTTTAACATATTGATATTTTTATCTATTAGTGTTGCTTTGTCAGCCTGTTTTTCAGACAAAGCCATTAAAACAGTAGAACATACTGACAAAGCCCTAAGCATTACTCTGTCTCATAATGCACAGTATGTATTAATTGCCCATTCACAGGGCTATGTCGAATTACGCCGTACCGATGATAATAGTCTGATCGGTAAATGGCAGCATAATGACTCACCCGATGCGGGTGTTATTGCCGCAGATTTTTCACGGGATAATAAATATGTGGTCACTGCGGAACAGAAAACCATGGCGCTGTATGATATTGGCGCAAAAAAAATACTCTATTTCTGGTCTCTGGATGATATTCGAGATATTAAACTCTCCCGTGACGGCGAATATGCTCTGGTCTCCAGTCGTGATAAAAGCGGGCAATACCCCTTATACCGAATTGTCTATTTTCATTTACGTACCGGCGGGATCAAATATGCTTTTTATCATGATGATATTATCAGCAGTATTGCTTTGTCAGCGGATGGCCGCTATGCCTTATCCGGTTCCGATGACACCAAAGCCCGGCTATGGGATTTAAAAACCGGTGAGCTGAAATTTGCCTGGCCTCATGTGTCTAAAATTGCCAAAGTACAGTTATCACCTGATGGTCGTTATGCCATGACCAATGCCGCATCTGGTGGTATTTTTATCTGGGATACCGATAGCGGAAAGCTTATACATCGATTGAATAAAATTCGGGCTACTGTTGCTTCAGCGGTATTTTCCAATGACAGCAAAATGCTCGCAACAGGTTATAGCCGTGAAGAAATTATTCTCTGGGATATTAAAAACGGCAGCAAACTGCAATCCTGGAAACCTGCCAGACGGTATTTCTGGCAATCATCTCTGGCCAATGTGACAACTCTGGCATTTGCTGACAACCATACTCTGGTGAGTGAAACTTCCCGGGGCATCCTGCAATTCTGGGCGATTGGCCGAACACCATGAGTGACTGGCAAAACCCTGCTGATTATGAGTACACCTCATCATTAAATAAACAACAGTGGGCCTGGGAATTCCTGCGCCGTCATTCGAGCTACCAGGATGATTATCAGTGGTTTATTACTCAATGGCAGGCACTGGAAAATGATTATGGTAAAGCTCCGGATATGGATTATCAGGCATGGAAGCAGGATCCGCGTTCTTACAAAATAGTGGATCTGGATTCTGAACAGGACGGTAATTGTGCCATTGCTCAGGATAAACTGCTGATTGAATGCTGGATGGGGAATAAATGGGGCTTTTTCAAGTTTCCCCGCGCCCCTGAAATCACTGCTCTGGATACCGATATCCACTGGAGAGACCTGGCACCGGAATATTTTTATATCACTCAGGAACAGCTTGGTAACTGGCCGGAAGTACTGTCTGAACCTGATCGAAAATCTGTTTTTCAACAGGCTGTCATTGATCTCGCCAGGCCTCTAAAAGAACAACTGAACTATCTTAAGCAGCAGTTAATTATGGCTCAGAGACGACTGAAAAAAAAAGGGCGGATAAACGCTTATACGATTGCAGGTAAAGCTCAATTATGGCGCTTGTGTCTCAGATTTCTGGATGCCAGACGTGCTAATGTTAGGGATGAAATTATTATTCAGACCCTGACAGCTGATTCTGATATGAGCTGGACACTGGATATTATTCAAAATGAAGCAGAATTTTATCTTCTACATTACCTGGATATACTGACATTTATGGAAAAATAAATGGCCCATTCGCTGCATCTCAATATTGATTCCAGTAAATACCGCCAGGTAGGTTCCTCTCCCGGAGGCATTTATTTAGTAGAAGCCAATCCCGATCGACGACTCAGTATCCTTTTATGCGTATTATTTACCGTTCTAGGACTGTATTTTTATCAATATTTTGTTGTGACATCGGCAGCTGTTGCCACACCCGCGCCAATAGAACAGGTTATACGGGAACGACATCTGAGTATTGATGCTTCAATTCCTGTTGAATATCATCAACATCCCATCTATCTTTATTATGAAACCACCGATATTATGGAAACTTTTCTACCTTCCGGTTAGCGCTCTGCTTGAGCAAAATTCTATATGGTGTAAAATTGATGTCCACATTAATAAACCCTGATATTAATTACATTTCCTCATGTGATCAATATTCACGGATAATAACAAACAGGAATTTATTCTATGAATATTACATCAGCTTTAATTGTTGATGATTCAAAAATGGCACGAGTGACTTTAAAAAAACATCTTGAAAGCCTTAATATTAAAGTTTTTATAGCTGAAAGTAGTGAACAATCACTGGAGTTTTTAAAAACGAATCACCCTGATGTTATTTTTATGGACTGTCTGATGCCCGGTATCGATGGTTTTGAAACCACTCGTCTTATCAGCTCTAATCCTGATACAGCAGCTATTCCTGTGATCATGTGTACCGGCAAAGAGAGCGATGAAGACAAACATAAGGCCATGGATGCCGGTGCTTTTTCCTATATGACTAAATCATCCTCAGCAGGCCCATTAAAGGATATTCTGGCTGATCTTGATAAATTTGATGCTCAGATGAGTCGAATTACATCTACTCTTAGCGTAGAAACTACAGAACAGAAATCTGAAACAGTGACTGAAAAATCAGCTGAACCCCTCACAACAGATGAAATTATCAAACAGACTCTGGCTGCTGCCGAAAATATTCTGACTGATAAGCTGGCGTTGATAAATAGCAATTATAATCAACTATCCAGTCAGTTTTCTGCCCTGTCCAGTCAGCTGGAAGATAAAATGATTATTTCCATTAAATCTTCCATTAAGGAATCACATATTTATACTGATTCTAAAGCCCAGAACTTAATAACCGATCTGCAAAGTCTTAGACAGGATTTTGATACATTTAAACAGCAGATTGAAAAAATTGATTTTGATGAACTTATTATTGAAACCTTAAATACACATATGGATCAGCAGTTTCAAGATCGGCGTTCTGAACTGTCTGATATCATTATTGCTGAAGACTCTGTACAGAATCGGATTAATGACATGATTCAGAAGCAGCAGGAAACTGAACGAGAACGTATTAGTTTCCTGGAAAACAAGATTGAACAGGCAACATCCTCTTCAAAAAGTCTTTTTATTGGACTGACAGCCCTTTTTTTTAGTCTGAGTGCCCTTGCTGTTTCGGCTTATCTGTATTTAAAATAAATAGGCTTATGCCTGTCCGTATTTGGGGAGGGGTCAGCGTTTTAGTAATTTAGAAAAAAATGAAAATAAAAGAATTACCAGGAGCCTGGGTTTTAGACGCTTTTAGACGTTCTGGTGTTATTATCCCATTCTAATGCCCGTCTTTATGATATAGCCAGAAAGACCGGCTTTTCTGATCAAATTTCATTCACTCTTTTTTTTATTCGCTGTAATAACATAACTCCTCAGACGTATAGAAAAAACAATAATACATCATATTGTTAACAGTTCAGCATTTATTCCCCCTCCCAGAGGGAGAGGGAATAAGCAGATAGGCACTATATAGGTTATTTGTAATAAATAAGATAGGATATACTTATTTGTCAGGATGAATCTGGGTGATTTTAGATCCTTGTATACCCGCACCAGCCATTAACCCTTTTTGATTAAAGATAAAGACATAAACAGACTCATTTTTTGTGGCAGTTGTCATTGTCTTTGCCATGCCTTCATCAACCATGACTATGCTCGGGCCAACACCAACTTCCCAGCCATTATCGCTATCCAGATATTTTAATCCTTTAGCATCCATAAAAAACATCACATAACCAAAACTTTGAGCACCAAGCTGCAGATGGATCAGGCTTTACCCAAGAAAAATAATATTGTGGATAAGCTGGTATACAATAAAGATGGTTCTATTGACCTGTATTTTGGTCCCAAAGCCCCTAAGGGAAAAGAAGCTAACTGGCTTCAAACCATACCGGGAAAAGCATGGTTTGTTTTGTTCAGGGTTTACGGCCCATTAGAGCCATGGTTTAATAAAAGCTGACAGTTAAATGACTTTCAGCTGCTGAAATAGTTTATGTAACAAACTAGGAACCTGACCACCTCTCCTGAGAAAGGTCAGTTTCAGAGTGTTTACTCAAAGTGAATTTAACAACGTCTTTACTGCTGTTAATGGATCACTTTCTCCGCTTACTATCACTTCTATTCCACGTTGCTTTAATTTCGCGATAAATCCCGGGCCGCAACTCTGGGTGATCAAGTAGTCTACCCCGTCAATAGGATGCTCCTCTCCCTGAAAAGCATGCATAGACATTTCTTTGGGTAGGTCAAGACGATCAACTTCTGCAGCAGAACGATTATTATCTGTCTCATATATAATAAAACGTCTGGTTTTACCGGCATGTCCGGTAATAGTACGAAAGTTCTGGCTTGTCACTGCAATTTTCATAATAATAAACCTATAAATGGATACTCAGGGCTTGTTTATTCAGGCGTATTGTATCTTTGGGAAATAACCTTATGTTTTAAATATGGGGTATTCATGGTTAAAATTAAACCGTGTGGTGCAGATTGTGCTGAACTGTCAGAAATACACACCATCCTTAATAGTAATTTATTTTAGTAACTGATTTTCAGGGATAAGCTTATGGAGTTTAAAGATTATTATGAACTAATGGGGGTTGATAAAAAAGCCACCCAGGCTGAAATTAAACGGGCTTATCGTAAACTGGCCCGTAAATATCACCCCGATGTCAGTAAAGAAGACGATGCTGAGACCCGCTTTAAAGAAATTGGTGAAGCTTATGAGGTTCTAAAGGATCCTGAAAAACGTGCAGCTTATGATCAGCTGGGTGCAAACTGGAAATCCGGCCAGGATTTTCAACCACCACCTGACTGGGATGCAGGTTTTGAGTTTAGTGGCGGTGGATTTACCGGTGAGAATGCTTCGGCCTATAGTGATTTTTTTGAAACACTATTTGGTCAGCAGTTCAGGGGCCAGCAGCAACATACCCAGGGACACGGCTATTCTATGCGGGGTGAAGACCATCATGCAAAAGTGTTAATCGATCTGGAAGATGCCTTTAATGGTGCTACCCGTTCAATTACCCTGCACAGTCCGCAACTCGATGACGCAGGGCATATTGTTACTAAAGAGCGTACCTTAAAAGTCAGAATTCCTAAGGGGGTTCATCAGGGGCAGCAAATTCGTTTAAGCGGGCAGGGTGCCCCAGGTGTTGGTGGTGGGCCGCAGGGTGATCTCTATCTTGAAATTGAGTTTCGAGCACATAAGTATTATCGTGCTGAAGGCAGGGATATTTATCTCGATTTACCCATAACCCCCTGGGAAGCAGCCTTTGGTGCTAAAATCAAAGTGCCTACACCTGCCGGCACGGTTGATTTAAAAATTCCTGAGAATCCGGTTTCAGGGAAAAAAATGCGCCTTAAAGGTCGGGGTATCCCCGGTAAATCTCCTGGTGATTTATATATTATACTTAATATTACGATACCACCTGCAACCAGTGACAAAGCAAAAGAGATTTATCGTACCATGAAAAAAGAACTGGACTTTAATCCCCGTGCTGATTTAGGAGTTTAAACCATGACCAGAGAAATAACAGGACTACTTATTGATCATGAACATCCCATTACGCTGGGTGAGTTATCCAGAGCCTGTTCCATGCATGCAGAATGGATTCTGGAGCTGGTGGAAGAGGGGATACTTGAACCACTGGATTATGATGTGTTAGCGTCCAGCACACCACAACTACTCTTTGCCGGACAGAATATTCATCGGGCTCTTGTTGTCAGACGGCTGCAACGCGATCTGGGAGTTAATCTTTCCGGTGCTGCTCTGGCTCTTCAGTTAATGGACGAGATTGATACGCTGCGTGCCAGACTTAACGCCAGCAGTTGTCGATAAAAAAATATTATGTCTGATACCGTTCAGAGTGAAAAACTCAGCCTTAACGAAGTCATTGCAATGGGCGTCGGCGGTATGGTTGGCGGAGGGATATTTTCAGTTCTGGGACTGGCTATTCTGCTGGCGGGCCATGCAGCGCCCATAGCCTTTGCTTTGTGTGGACTTATTGCCATGATAACCGGTTTATCCTATGCTCGGCTTGGTTTGGCCTTCCAGTCTGCCGGGGGTAGTTTTACTTATCTTGAACATGCCTTTAAACATCCCAATATTGCGGGCTTAGGCGGCTGGCTATTACTGGTTGGTTATATTGGCACCATGTCTTTATATGCCTTTACCTTTGGTGTTTACGGCACGGCCATGTTTGGTCTGGGACAGCCGGCCAATATTGCCATGCAGCACTTACTTGAATCACTGGTAATACTGGCATTTCTTGCTATTAATTTATATGGAGTTAAAGCCAGTGGCAGTAGTGAACTGATCATTGTGACAATTAAGATACTTATTTTATTACTTTTTGCCATTGTCGGACTATTCTATGCTCGTGCGGATCATCTGTTACCCGTTTTCAATGAGGGGCTAAATGGGGTTTTAATGGGAGCTGCTCTGATCTTTGTGGCTTATGAAGGCTTTGAGTTGATCCCTAACACCATGAATGAAATGAAAGATCCTCAAACTAATCTGCTTAAAGCCATCGTCTGGTCAATAGCAATTACTATTGTTGTCTATGTTCTGGTTTCAATTGTAGCCGTTGGGAATTTACTGCCAGATCAAATTAACCAGTATAAGGAATATGCCCTGGCTGTGGCAGCCAAACCTTTTCTGGGGGAAGCAGGTTTTATGTTAATTGGTCTGGCAGCACTTTTTTCAGCTTCTTCAGCGATAAATGCAACGCTGTTTGGTACTGCCCGGTTGAGTATGGTTATGGCAAAAGAACACCGTTTACCATCAGCCTTTGGGTTTAGAAGGCAGTCAAATCATATCCCCTGGGCTGCATTGTTAATTATCAGTTTCGTGACACTGCTATTTGTTAATCTGGCAAATTTGAATATTATTTCATCATTTTCCAGTTCTACATTTTTACTTATCTTTGCTTTAATTAACCTGTCTGCCTGGCGATTAAGAAAGAAACTTAAAATTTCTCAGACCTTACCAATAATTGGAATGATATTATCTTTGGCATCCTGGTTCGCACTTATTGTCTATTTATGGCAATCCAGACCCGCTTCCTTAGTATGGATAGCAGGAATTTATATGTTAGTGATTGGGGCAGAATTATTATTTAGTCAAAGACGCTTTATCTTTTAATTATTTGTAACTACTCAGGGGATTCATCTTTTATCCCTTTTTGTTAATAAAAGAGTGTGTTATTTTCGTACTCTACCTACCCTCAAGGGGTACCTGGGAATGGTCACATATTTGTATATGCTCACATTCTCCG
>JALVAL010000347.1 GCA_027011205.1 Gammaproteobacteria bacterium | reverse complement strand
TTTAAAAAGTCCCCGTTTCAAGCATAATCAGAGTGCAATTGTATTCAAAAGCAATATCAGCATTTGAAAGTGCCTGTTCTAATAACTCCGACTCGGTACCGGGATTAAATATGACACGAGAGGGATTCAAAGCAATAATATCTTCTATCATTGACTGGCTTCGCTGGGGACCAACATATAGAGTCAGGGTATCTACGGAAGTGTTAATCTCAGTCAGGCTGTGAACGACTTTGTGGCCACTAATATCCATTAATTTGGGATGCACTGGAATAACCGTGTGACCGTTCCTGATAAGCAGCTTAACTGCCTTATAGGCAAAACGATCCGGTTTTGCACTGGCTCCAAGGACGACAACCTGCTGGTGCTTTAATGTATTGGCCATATTTGAACCTGAAAAGATATATTTGTACGACTAGAAACTGATAGAATCAGAGCAACTTCTATATTGAATCCATTATGCCATATATTATCCTGCTTGCCATTATTTTACTGCTGATGTTTCTGCCCCAGTGGTGGGTAAAATACATTATGCAGAAATACTCTAAACCCATTAATGCCCTGCCCGGCACAGGTGGCGAATTAGCCCGGCACCTGATTGAACAGTATCAATTGCCGGTTACTCTGGAAACAACGGAAGCGGGCGATCACTATGATCCCCAGAGTAAAACCGTCAGACTCAGCCCGGAGCATTATAATGGCAAATCTCTGACCGCCATTGCTATTGCCGCTCATGAAGTCGGTCATGCTATTCAGGATCATAAACAGGATCAATTACTGACACTTCGAGGGGTAATGGTAAAAAATGCTCAACGTTTTGAGAAACTGGGCAGCGGTATTATTATTGCCGCCCCCTTACTGGGTGCACTTTCTCATTCCCCTGCGGCAGGAATTCTAATCGGCATTATCGGACTGTTAAGTATTGGTTCAATGGTTCTGGTTCATCTCATCAGTTTACCCGTTGAATTTGATGCCAGCTTTAATAAAGCTCTGCCGGTTTTAGAAGCCGGTCAGTATGTCACCAGACGGGATTTAATACCCATACGCCAGGTACTTCTGGCAGCAGCCCTGACCTATGTTGCTGCCGCATTGGCCGGCTTGCTCAATGTCTGGCGCTGGATTGCTATACTGCTGCGTCGATAGATTGAATTTTTTATGTAAAAAATGGTCTATAGAGACAGAAATATTTATTAAAATTATTATTCCGATTAAATAAGGAGTTTTATTATGAAAAAACACCTCATAAACAGCCTTATTCTCACACTGACTGTTTTTTCCAGTCAGGCAGTGCTTAGTGATATTAAGGTTATCAATAAACAAGCCCATCCGTCTCAGTTACAGGCTGCAGTCCATACACAAAACAGTCCATCCTGGCTGGGTATATGGATAGCGGATATTCCAATGAGTCTGGCCAGCCATATAGCACCTCTATTAAAAAATAATCAGGGGGTTATTATTCGCAATGTTTCACCAAACTCACCAGCACAGACTGCAGGCCTGAAGATTTATGATGTTATTACCGGCTTTAATGATCAGGAAATATATTCTCAAAAGCAATTAACTGCATTGGTCAGAGGTACGGCTCCGGACACAAAAATCAAACTGGATATTATTCATCAGGGAAAAGCGGTCACTAAAGAGGTGGAGCTTAAAGCATCCCCAAAATCTATGCAGGCAAATCATGAGTCGCGACAAAAGCCATGGCCACCAGCTTTTCAGCCATTTTCTCAACCCGGCGGGCACCCCCGTTCTCATGCTTCAAGGGGCATGCTGCCACCACCAGGATGGCTCAATGATCCCTTTTTCCGGCAGGGTTTTAAGCATCCTTTCCCATCACGGGATATTCCGGAAAATCAGGCAATACCTCCTGCCGATCAATCTCAAAGCTGGTCAAAATCTCAGTTTGAATCCATAGAAATAACAGCCGCTGGAGATGATAAAATTCGGGCCGCCGTTAAATATAAGGACAGCAATGGTAATAGCAAAGAATTTGTTTTTGAAGGCAGTCAGAATGAAATCCGAAAACAGATCATGGGGCAAAAAGAAATGGATAATAACAGAAAAAAACATTTATTACAGGCGCTGGATATGAATAACACACCGCCAGCCATACCGGATTTTGATCCCTTTATGACACCTGACTGGTTCAACCAGCCCCCTCCACATCAATGGTTCCATAACATGAGATAACAAAAGGGAATATATCAGGGGCTGTAGTCAGCAGCCCCTGATATCC
>JALVAL010000346.1 GCA_027011205.1 Gammaproteobacteria bacterium | reverse complement strand
CTGCAAATGAACGGTTAAATCAGCATTATGAATCAAACTCCCAATCCTATGGTGAAGGAGTCTTTTTAAAAACCAAAGTTTAAATCTGAATATCCCGCGATAATTTAGATTTTTTTCTACAAAGTTGGAGGAGTTAAAATGGGTCTGTCACTAGGTGGTGTAAACCTTGATGTAAAAGGACTTGTCTCTCAGTTAATGCAGGTTGAGAGTCGTCCCCTCCAGCGCCTTCAAACAAAAGAAAGTGATTTTCAATCAAAGTTAAGTGCTTTTGGACGGTTGAAAAGTGCACTGTCTTCCTTTCAAACTTCAATGGGCAAGCTGGGTTCTCTGGATAAATTTGAGGCTTATAAGGTATCAACCACAGAGTCCTCCACGGATCAAAGTTTTACTGCCACAGTAAACAGTGATGCTGCACCGGGTTCTTTTTCTATTGATGTACAGAATCTGGCCAGGGCCAATAAATATGGTTCTACCACTGCTTTTGCAGATAGCACCAGTGCTATTACAACGAATGCCAATCTGGATATAGGTGATGGTACAAATTCTCTGTCAATTGATATTAATGGGAAATCCTTATCACAGATACGTGATGCAATAAACACTGCAGCAGCAGGTAACGATGTGGGCGTTTCTGCATCAATTGTTCAGCAAAGTTCCAGCTCATTTCAGCTGGTTTTAACGGCTGCCAACACGGGGCTTGCAAATCAAATTACCGTCAGCTCCAGCGGGGATGCAGTGACCCAACTGGATCTCAGTGAAAAGCAGACTGCACTTGATGCTACGGTTCTGGTCGACAATGCGTATACTATTAACAGTGCTTCAAATAGCATTAATGATGCAATTACAGGAATTTCATTAAATTTATTAAAGAAAAGTACCAGTGCAGCCGATTTAATAGTAGAGAGAGATGTTGAGGCTGTAAAAAAATCAATAGGCAGTTTTGTCTCTGGTTTTAATACTTTGCTAAGCACCTTGAATGATTTAAAAAAGAACGGTCTGCAAGGAGACAGCATCACCAGCAGTGTACTTTCCAATATTCGGGGTGAATTTAACAGCGGAGCGGGTTTAAGCTCAGCTTTTAATTTTCTTTCAGAAGTCGGAATTACCAGTAATGCCAAAACTGGGGAGCTGGAACTGGACAGTAAAAAACTGGATAAAGCCATTAGTCAGGATTATGGAGCAATTTCTCAATTGTTTGCCAATGACAGCAACGGTATTGCGTTCAGGTTAGAAGCTAAAATGGATGATTACCTTAGTTTTGATGGCCTAATAAAATCCAGAGAAGAAGGCCTGAAATCACGTATTAATTATAATGGTGATGCTCAATCAAGAATGGAATATCGTCTGCAACAGACCGAAGCAAGATATTTAAAGCAGTTTGGTGCTCTGGACTCAATTATTTCTAAGTCAAATAATACCAGTGCTTATTTGTCTCAGCAATTAGCCAATTTACCTGGGGTTGGCAAATAATACTGTTTTAATAACAATTATTAATCAGTACTTAAAGTACCTTGATAATAAAAAATTAATCATAAAGGATCATTATATGAATTATGCAAATAACCATAGCGCTATGAACAAATATGCTCAGGTAAGCAATCAAAGTACTGCGGCATTTGCAAACCCGCATCGCTTAATTCAGATGCTGATGGAAGGTGCTCTGGAAAAAATCTCAAAAGCCAAGGGTTATATTAAAAATAAAGATATTGCTAAAAAGGGTGAGCATATTGCATGGGCTATTTCTATTATCGAAGGACTCAGAGTCAGTCTTGATCATACTCAGGGTGGTGAAATTTCAAAAAATCTGGAATCACTTTATATTTATATGAATAGTCGTTTAACCCAGGCAAATTTAAATAATTCTATAACAATGCTTGATGAAGTTAATAGTTTATTACTGGATATAAAATCGGGCTGGGATGCCATTCCTCAGGATGTCATTGAAAAGCATGCCAAAAGCGCTGCAGGACAAAGGCCGGATAGTCTGGCTAAAGCAAAAATTTAATTCCAGCGTGTGTATTATTCATGTTAAATCAATTGGTTAAAAAGATGCAGGATATTCAAACTCTCAGTCATAAAATGCTGATGCTGGCTAAAAGTGGTGACTGGGAACAGTTACCAGAACTTGAACAATTACGAGACAAAAAAATCAGGATGTTTTTTGAAGAGCAGGAGATCAGCGTTCAGGATAGCGATAAAATTGGGCAGGCTATCCAGTCCATATTAACTATTAAT
>JALVAL010000345.1 GCA_027011205.1 Gammaproteobacteria bacterium | reverse complement strand
TCCATGTCTGGTTTTGAAATATTTGTCTTTACAACAACACCATTAATTAAATTTTCTATTTTTCGGATAGATTTCAATCTACCCATGATGCCTTCAAATGTCCAGCGTTTATCTTTTCCTGTTTCGTCCTCATCAAAAAGCGGCTTGAGTTTTTGCATTGCATGCCATTGTAGATAATAAGCCAACATAACGATAAAGACATGAGCTTCGATCCTTTCATCAGTTTTATGATGTATTGGTCTCAGTTCAAGCATTACGGTTTTCATGTTTTTAAAAGCTTGTTCCACTTTTTGCAAATTCCTATAGCTATAAACTGTTTCGTATTTACGTTTAGGTCATTTGTCCTGCAAGTCAAAAAGACTTGAAAAACTGACATTTGTCCCTCTATTAAAGTTAAAGCGTTTTTGAGCGTTTTAACAATAACCATTAACAGAAGGAACAAATGCCATGGGAAAAGATACATCTAACAATCGCGAAGCGCAAGATCAACGTTTAAGAATTAAAACAATTAGTCAGCAGATGAAAAATCTTGCCGTCAAAGGTATAGGTATAAGTGAGTGGGAAGCCCAGGTGCTGATAGAGACCATAGAAGAGGTTTATTTTAACGATCCGGAGTTACGGCATATAAAACACGGTCAACTGAAATATTCCTGTGTATCGGCGTCAGAACCGGCAGGAAAGCCAATCTCTTCCTGCAGTATGGTTACAGCAACACTTACTATGTTTTCAGACGAAGATGATCAGGAGCTTTCTCGTGACGGGAAAGAAGCAAGCGTCGAAAAAAGACAGCGACGTATGCTGCGTATTTGTGAAGAAGCCCGTGAAGCCGGTGGACTTTTAACCCAAGAGGATCTGGCTAAAATATTGATGTGTGATGTAAGAACGGTCCGTCGCGACATACAGGCGCTACGCGAGCTGTCAATAGTTGTTCCCACGCGCGGCACCATAAAAGACATAGGGCCTGGAGTAAGTCACCGTGGATTGGCAATCAGACATTGGCTTGACGGGAAGGAGCCGAGTGAAGTGGCAACACAAATACAACATAGCCTTAAATCAGTAGAATCCTATCTGGAAAAATTTAAAAGAGTAGCCTATTTGAAACGCAAGGGTTTTACCGCATTCGAAATAAGTCGCACCATCGGAATGTCAGTTAGTGCCACTAGAACTTTTCTTGAGATATTTGATGAATTCAAAAACAAAGCATTCTTCAAGAACAGAATGGCCGAAATTGATGTTGTCGGCTCCCTTTATTATCAGGCCCAGGACGAAAAAAAAGACTCTCCTATGTCGAAAACCTCTATGAACGAAAGGCAGATGAAGCAATGAAACATCATATATCAGCAACCCAGGCTACATTCAGCCCACAATGTTATAAAAGTTTTACCGGAGCATTAGGAGCATTTTTTGAACAGGAATGCCCACAACTCGGTGGCTTGAGGACGAGGCAGGTTTTGGTAAAATGTATCAATGATATGGTATTAAAGTTTTTCCCGGAAACCAATCATATGAAACCTGGACAAATTATTTGGACTACTGTTCATAAGGACGAAAAGGGCTCTTATGGGAAATCAATGGAGAATACAGAATTAACCAATGTTGTTCTTGATCTTATTCAACCGCAGGATGCGGCTGAAAGAGCAGAGGGGAAAAAACTGCGGGAGATCAAAAAGGAGGCTGTTGCAAGAATGTGTCGTCAGTCTTTTGAACAGGGCGGTTGTATGACTAATGCTGAATTGGCGATCATACTTAAAATTTCTCCTGCAACCGTAGGAAAATATATTGCGGAGGTTGAAACTGAAACCCAAACTGTACTGCCTCGTCGAGGAACAATTCATGATATGGGACCCAGTTTGACGCATAAAAAAATTATTATAAATAAACTCTTTATTGAACAGAAAACTGTCCAGCAGGTCAGCAGGGAAACCTATCATTCTGTAAGAGCTATTGAACGCTATATCGTCACATTTAAGCAGATTCTTTTATGTCGTCAGAAAGGAATGACTACTGAAGAAATTGCTTTTTCCGTAAGAAAAACAGTAAGGTTAGTAAAAGAATATGAGAAAATTATTGACGAATACAGAGACAGAAACTATATTCTAGCAAGATTACTTAATCTGGAAATTGGGATTGAAACTGCAATGGAAAAAATTATCAACTCAATGTCGTAGGACAAATGTCAGTTACGGACAGGTGCCCTTATTTATTATGATAATAGATTTACCATTAACATTGGACTCAAT
>JALVAL010000344.1 GCA_027011205.1 Gammaproteobacteria bacterium | reverse complement strand
GTTTAAAACCGTTACTCAAAAGATAAATAAATTAAAAGAAATGGAACAGTATATAGACAATTCCCTGCTTAAATCAGCCGCATATAACAGGCAAAAAGCTTTTTATACTCTGTTGTCAGTCGCCGTATTTTCTATTCTGGTACTGATAATTGCTTTCCTTTTTAGTCAGAATATCCGCAAAACCATTATATCCAAGATACTGGATTTCAAACAGACTATTGAAAAAGTCAGAAACGGTGATTTAACTATGTTACTGACATACGATAGAAACAGCCAGAATGAAATGGATCAAATGGCCAGTATGTTTCAATCTCTTATCACGATTATGCAGGATCTTACCACCCGTATCAGCACCTCCGTACATTTTGCCGCTAAAGGTGACTTTGGCTCCTGTAAATTAACAGGAGATGGCCTGAATGGTGACTTTCTAAAAGCCATTAACAGTGTCATAAAGGGTATTGATGCCATGAAGGAAGCTCATGACAAGCAGGAAATTATCAACTTTAATTCTCAATTGCAGACACTTAACAATGTGGGTGGCAGTATTACTTTAATCCAGAGTGAAATAGCAACCATTGTTGACAATCTTTCCGAAGTATTAAAAAGCACCAATGAAACCAGCAGTCAGGCTTCAAACAACCTGATTGTGGTTGAAGAAATTCTAACCAAACTCAATAAACTGGTGGAAAATATTTATAACTCCAATGCCACTATTGAAGGGCTGGAAGAAAAGAGCAATCAGATTACATCGGTGGTTGATTTAATAAAAACCATTGCCGAACAAACCAATCTGCTGGCTCTTAATGCAGCCATTGAAGCCGCACGAGCCGGTGAACATGGTCGTGGATTTTCTGTCGTTGCTGATGAAGTACGAAATCTGGCCGAACACACTCAAAAGGCAACCAGTGAAATTGCTGCGTCTATTAACGCAATGAGACAGGAGACGGCATCTATAGTAGAAAACTCAGAAATAATGACCCAGCTTGCCAACGACGTTTCCGGAAATGTAGAAAACTTTAAAGGCGCAATGATCCAGCTGAATAACGATGCAAAAGACATGTCAAGCCTGGTGGGAGGCATGGAACACCAGGCATTTATTGTACTGGCAAAAATTGACCATATTATTTTCAAGTCCAATGCCTATACAGCCATGATACACAATGATGGTAGTGTAAAATTTGCCAATCATGAAAATTGTCGTTTTGGAAAATGGTATTTAACCAATGGCAAATCTGTCTTCTCCAAAACCCAAAGCTATCCAAAAATGGATATACCCCATAGCAAAGTGCATTCAATGGTACAAAAAAATATGGCATATATTCATACAACAGATAGACGCATTGAATATGAAGACAGCATTATAAAAAATTACAAAACGATGGAAGAAGCCAGTGCCGAACTGTTTAATTTACTGAATGCCATGAGAGACGAAATGAATATAGCAAAACAATAATATTGCATAAAGTCAGGATCCTGCCTCCATAATTCTGAATAAATCCCGTATTATTCAGTGCCGGCCAGGGGCTGTTTGGTACGTATAGCGCAATAGAACGTCTGTGTCATGACTATGATATAATCCATCCATGACTTTTTATCTTAATATTATTTTTTTTTCCTTTATCCTGCTTCTTTCTCCTGCCCTGCTGGCGGACACCTTTGTGTCAGATGAGGTCATTACCCAGCCGGATCGACAGCGGTTTTCCATGTGTCATGCTCAGGGCTGCAAAGAAGTGGAGCAATTATCACTTTCTGACAATGAGTGGCAGAAGATTCAGGCACATTTTCTACCGCCAGCTGAATCCGCACAGCAGGAAAGACAGCAAATAGCTATGGCTGTTGCAGAATTTGAAAAAATTATCGGCCCCAAAACCGGTACCGCACAGGATAAAGCCCGTTTATTTGCCCATATGGGTTCACCCGGACAACTGGACTGTATTGATGAGTCCACCAATACCACCACTTATTTGACTATCCTGAAAAAACAGGGCTTATTGCACTGGCATGAGCCAATGGATCATGTAACCCGCGGTTTTTTTATTTTCGGCTGGCCGCATAGTTCTGCTGCCATGCGGGAAATACATAAACCAGAACAGCAGTTTGCAGTGGATTCCTGGTTTGAGGACAATGGCAAGCCGCCGCATATTGTACCGCTGGAACTCTGGCGGGACGGGTGGGAACCGGGGGATGATAAGTCGGTAGTTATAAGACAATAGTCATTAGTCATTAGTCATTAGTCATAGAGTATATGGAAC
>JALVAL010000343.1 GCA_027011205.1 Gammaproteobacteria bacterium | reverse complement strand
TTTTTATGCTATATTTTCGCATAGAATACTCACCTTTAATTTATCTTTTTTGGGAAGTATAAACAACAATGGACTGCAAAACCTCACCCCATGGTTCCACACTAGTTGATTTAATGATCAATCAACAAGAAGTAGAATTACTTAAACATAACTCTCAGGAGTTAACGTCAATTACATTAAGCCAAAGGCAGCTTTGTGATTTAGAATTGTTAGTCAATGGTGCATTTTCACCATTAAAGGGCTTTATGGATCAAGCAACTTGGCAATCAGTTATTGACAACGGACGCTTAAAAAATGGACTGCTGTGGCCTATTCCAATCATGCTAGACATAAGCCCAGAGCTAGCAAAAAAATTACATACTGGCGATAAACTTGCCTTAAGAGATACCGAAGGTTTTATGCCAGCGGTCTTAACGGTCAGTGATATTTGGCAAGCTGATAAAAAAACTGAAGCTGAAGCAATATATGGCACTACTTCGCTTATGCACCCCGGGGTCGACTACTTATATCATCAAACCGAGAGTTTCTATGTTGGGGGAGTCGTATCAGGTATTGAGTTGCCGCATCATTTTGAATTCGAAAACCTATGGTCCACCCCAAATGAATTAAGAAATCTATTTGACAAACGGGGTTGGCGAAATATTATGGCGTTTCAGACAAGTAAACCCATGCATCGGGTACACCACGAAATCACCCTTAATGCAGCCAAACAAGCAAATGCCCACATCTTATTACACCCAACCGTTGGCATCACAAAACCAGGTGATTTACACTATTATGCACGTGTCCATTGCTATCAGGCAATAAAAAAATACTACCCTTCAAATCTGGCAATAATGTCTTTACTACCAATGGCAATGCGTATGGCAGGTCCAAAAGAAGCTTTGTGGCAAGCCATTGTAAATAAAAATTACGGCTGTTCACATATTATTATCGGACCAGAACATGCTTCACCTCCACAAAATAACGGTGAGAGTGATGCATTTTATGGTCAATATGCATCACAGGAGTTTGTCCATTCACATGAAGAAGAGTTAGGTATCAAGGCAATTACAGTCGAAGAAACTCGTTTCGTAAAAGAAAAGATACAATTTCTTCCTCTTTCAGAAATCATCTCTGAACAATATGAAAGTGAAATGCTAACCGATCATGAAGTTAAAACACGACTTCATTCAGACAGAAGCATCCCAGCCTGGTTTAGCTACCCAGAAGTACTTAAAGCTCTAAGCAAGGCCTATCCATCTCGGTGTAAACAAGGTTTCACACTTTTTTTTACTGGCTTTTCAGGTTCTGGAAAATCAACACTAGCGAAAATAATTTACGCAAAGCTAATTGAATTAGACGGACGTCCAGTCACTTTATTGGATGGCGATATTGTGCGTCACAACCTTTCCAGTGAGTTGGGATTTTCTAAAAAAGACCGTAACATTAATATTCGTCGTATCGGGTTCGTTGCAAATGAAATCACCAAGAACGGTGGTGTAGCAATTTGTGCTCCTATTGCTCCCTATACTCAAATGCGTCGTGAAGCTCGGAACTTAATTGAACAACATGGTGCGTTTATCGAAATACATGTTGCCACTCCTCTTGAGGTCTGTGAAGGTCGTGATCGTAAAGGATTGTATGCAAAAGCCCGAAAAGGTGTAATCCCCGAATTTACTGGCATTAGTGATCCCTATGAAATACCCGAAAAACCAGAAATTAGAATTGATACGAGCAAGTTTTCTGCAATGGAAGCAGCCCAGGAAATATACTTATACTTGTTCCGGGAAGGCTATATTGAAACAACGGAAGGTTGTGCAACCAATTATTCGATAATGGAAAAATAATATGGCAAAAATTGATGTATTTAATGGTGATGCGGATGGAACGGTAGGTGTCAAGCAAGTTGTCGCCTTTTCTTAAATTTATCTTCGCATAAACCATTCAGAATCACAAGAGCAGGGCTTTGCCCTCTGGGACAATAAAGCCGTCCCATTCACCCAATTCTTTTTTTAGACGTTTGACTTCATCATATATATGCACATCATTCCTTTTTTTAGTATCCTTCACCGGCTTTGAATATTTACTGATCCAGGTATGTAAAGTATTCACATTAACACCCGTAAGTAAAGTACAGGGGTATGGTAGCAGCAAAAATCGGTCAGCCCCAATATTTTGATAAACTGACAGAAAAATGTAAAATTCCACCGCCTGGCCGGATTTAATATGAGTAGCATTCATTTTTTCAGTAAATATCGGGCAAGAGTTAATCTA
>JALVAL010000342.1 GCA_027011205.1 Gammaproteobacteria bacterium | reverse complement strand
ATATGAATCAGAATGTAAATATTATTGAGGGTGTAGAAGCATATAAAACAGGTGCTAATATTGCTCTTGATACTCAGGTCCGTTGTCTGACACTTAACTTTTTCAGCTATAAAATGATTCTGCCTAATGTGGTGGTTGCTGAAGTGACCGAGATGGGAAAAATTGAACCCAGACTGGGAGTCCCAGACTGGTTTGCCGGTACTATGAACTGGCGGGAACAGGAAATACCCGTGCTGGTATTTGAAAAAATAATGAACCCGCAAGCATCCAGGCCGAAAAATTATCGACGGGTTATTATTCTTAATACCCCGAATAACAAAGGCAGTGCCCCCTTTATTGCACTGGGTTGCCAGTCTATACCCAGTCTCTCTTTAGTGGATGAGAGTCGTCTTGCGCCAGCAGAGCAAAAAGACCAACAGGTCGTGTATATTAAACTGGATGGAGAACAATACATTATTCCCCGCATTGATTTTCTGGAGCATAAAGTATCTTCTGTAATGAGTGAATAAACTGCCTGTATTGCATCCTGTAAATAAATTTTGGGGGCATGGTTTTCCTTAAGAAGCCAAATCACCCCATAATAACTGCATAATGCTCAAAGCTGACAGCCCGGCCGTTTCAGTTCTTAATATACGTGGCCCCAGACGAATTCCCAGATAACCGTATACGCCGGCCGTTTCAATTTCCTCACTGTTCAAGCCACCTTCCGGTCCAATAAAGACATTAATGCTGGTGGGTTGTAGATGAGCTAAATCTTTTAGCGTTTGTGCGGCTCCAGGTACCAGCAGTATATTGAGTTCGGAGTTAAAAGTTTTAATTTCAGACGGCTTTATTGCCGGATTGACGGGCACCCGGGTAGTTCTGCCGGACTGTTCACAGGCACTGTCAGCAACTCCCTGCCAGTGTCGCTGCTTTTTATCCAGCTGTTTAGAGTTTAATTTACGGTTATTTGAACGTTGGGTAAAAACCGGAGTAATACTGTTAACCCCCAGTTCAACTGATTTCTGAATGCTAAAGTCCATGCGCTCACTGTGCGAGATCCCCTGAAATAAATGTAATTTAAGTGGTGACTCAATATCTTTACTGATAAACTTATTAACCTGTACCAATACCTTGCGTCTGGAAACATCAATCAGTCGGGCAGAAAATTCACCACTTTGCTGGTTATTTAACTGGCCATTAAACAGGATAATCTCAGCACCGGATTTCAGACGTAGTACATTGATAACATAATTGACCAGATGAGGCGGCAAATACAGGCTTTGGGATTCCTGCAAATCAGAATCTATAAAAAAACGGGACAGTCTCATACAGCATACCTTAAAAAGATTGTAATTGTATTCAGTTTGTATTTACGTTATAGGCTGATACTCTATCTGAGTTTGATTTATGCTGAACAGGTACTTCTATACTAAATATAGTTGTCAAAATGAGAAAATTTTTGAGGAAAAGTGAAATATTTTATTTATGCCGGTTTAGGTGGAGAAAATGAGGGGACATGTTCATCCTGAGTACTATTCGAGATGAGGGCTATTTTTTTAATCAGCTGATTTAACCATTGGGGCCAGTTATCAAAATCAATACCATCAATTGAGTTTTTTATATAAAGTCCTAACTCGGTATCACCTTCTATCACTAATCGACGTTGAAAAAACAGCGTATCCGGATCTTCGAGGCGACTGGCAAGTAATAAAAATTCTCTGGAGCGACCTCGAAAAGTAACATCGGCCTGTTTAATCTGGTTGGACAGGATTAATTGTTCATTTTCAAAGCCCAGAAAGAAATTAAGCCCCATGTCTTCAATGTTGATGTGTAGCCAGCGTTGCTGTAGAAAATCAAAATCCCCCATCTCAATTTGTTCAGCCATCAGTTTTTGTAATACTTTTTCGGCCACTTTTTTCTGCATAAAAAAAGGTGGTTGAGGCAACTTGCTGATAATTCCGGGAATATTATCAAGCAGTTTATGACTGATATTGCTAATAACAGTTGCTGGTGCCGGAGGTAAAGGTAAAGTGGGTTTCATAGGATTCTTGGTACTTATTTCCAGTTTCATTGTTGATCAATAGTGCATTAATAGCATCACTTATTCATTGATCAGCATCAATTCTCTTTAAGGTATATCCTGATACTATCTTACGACTTACGACTTACGACTTACGACTTACGACTTACGACTTACGACTTACGACTTACGACTTACGACTTACGACTTACGACTTACGACTTAATATTGATAGAACTGGTCTGCCCGGCGGGCA
>JALVAL010000341.1 GCA_027011205.1 Gammaproteobacteria bacterium | reverse complement strand
TATAAATACTATGCTCATTCCAGCCTGCTACTAGGGCATTATGATCAATTTTAATATGGCCGTCATCAACCCGACGATAAAGCTTGCCTTTACGGTAATACATCCAGATATTATCACGCCAGTTTTTTAAATTCACCAGCTTAAAAAATATTTGTGGATTGGCGCCGGTATTTAATTCCACTTTTTCACCTATAGAAGCATACTTGAAGGCCACTCCGGCAATGTATTTCAGACTCCCCTGACGAGCATGCTGATAGATCTGAATTTTACCCTGCGGCAGAGGCGACTCTCCCAATGATGATGCCCTGTTATTGTTAAAACTCAATATTCGAACCAGTTGATTACCGTACTCTCTGGGACGATAACGGTAGATAGTATCTATCGCGATATCACTGCTCTGGCTGCTGCGCAAGCGTTTTGACCAGCCATTGGCTATGGATTCTTTACCCTCAACACTGAAAATATAATATTCACTGAGACTTTCCTTGCTAATCGCTTTATCTTCCTCTATTTCCTCTGCCACTTCTGATGCAGGCATACTGTATTGTCCGGCGATTTTACTGAACATCTGTCTCGCCATCTGCATTTTTTTTACTTTTCGACGCTGAGGGATCTCTTCCTTACGATAGTCAGCTTTCCTGACCAGTTCATTAACCCGTTGCACCAGATTAATTTCACCCAGTACCAGACGAATGTCTGCATTATCATAATCTTCACCGGAATGATTGCTGACCGTCACATAATGTTCAAGCTTCATAGCATCACCCAGCTGATTAATAATCGCAGTATAATCTGCCTGCCAGCTGATCCCTGAAGTGAAATAGGAAATTTCAATGGTGGCCAGAGTCGCTATCTGGCTATTAATATTCCAGTACAGCATCTGTGGTTTGTCATGCGGGTACGAGGTGTTAGTTAAAACCATTTTTCCTGGATGGGACAGGAAACGCAGCTGTACAGATGTGGGATCAATTCGGGTATTAGCCCAGCTGAACTGCAGGCGATTGACACCTTCCTTGATACTGATCTGACGGGTTTCCCTTACCAGCGTTAAATCTTCCGCATTATAAATGGTTAGCTGCACACTGTCTCTGTCCGGCAGGGTGGATAAATCAATATTTTTTGCACTGCCGACAACTGGAAGTAGCAGCATAAGCACACTGCTTAAAATTATCTGTAGTTTTACATATTTCATTATATTTCCCCTTACCAGATATTTTTAAAATGGATATTTAACTGGCGTTCGAGCCTGACCGGTTCATGCCCCCTGCCTCGTGCCGGAAGTTTTACCTGATAAGTCAGCTTCTGTGCGGAGGTTTCTTCCTTAACAGGCTTATTTTTAAAGCTGGTTTCATCCCCTATCTGCCATTCAATTAACTGTTGCCCTGATGAAATACCTCTACCTGCCAGCACTTCATTTCTTAAGTACGCTAAGGACTCTTCAATGGTTAATGTTACCGGCGTATCTTTAAAGTTTTCAATTTTATAGTTAACCAGGACATCATAATTATAAAGATTCCCATTGCGTTGCTGACGCTTTTTTCGCTCAATAATTCGTTTAACAACAACATCCTGGGCTTTACCAATAAAGAGTTTCTGTTTGTCATCCCTGGCAGTATACTGACCCCAGTCCTCTCCGATAAAGACAGCACTGTTCTTACTATCCTGTTGATAAATCCGGTACTTGCCTGCAGATAAAGGCGTAGTACCCAGCTTATGTTTACTATCATTATGGATCTGATAATGCATCAGTACATTTAACTTATCCTGACTTCGATTTCTATAACCCAGCTGTGCGGCATTGACGGTATAGGTTTTATCAACCGGCACTCCGCTGAACTGATGATTGAGAAACTCCTGAGTTTCATTGATACCAATGGGCAGTTTAATATTTTTTTTACCCCCGGTATTGATATCTGCATCCAGAAACTCCTCGCCGGACTGATTATTGACCCGTAGATACTGGAACAGATCCATCGTGCTTTCATCGGCACTGACCTGAGCCAGATAATGATATTGTTTGTCCAGCCTGTTAATGGCATAGCTTATTCGTACCCGGGCACTGCCGGTTGCACTGGCGGATACCTGCCAGGTTAAGGCAGATTCATCAGGGGGGAAACTGACCGAAAGAACATTGGCTTGCAGCTTTTCATCCGACAACACTCGAAAAACAATAGTTTCCGGTTTTATTGAACTGTTGTGCCAGGAAAAATCAATACTATTAAGTCCCTGTTTCAGGGGCACAATGCGCTCTTCCTCAATAATGCTGGTAAACTCATTTTCCAGTTGAATTTCAATATGTTCCCGCACAGGAAGGGTAATTAATTTAATGCGGGCCCAGGTGTTTACTGAGGCAGCACACAAACCGAGTGCAATAATCCCGTAAATAGGACGGTATTTCATTATTAACTCCTTTTTTAAAAAACCATTTGCCTGTATTGACGGCCAGGTTTTAAAAAAGGGTTAAAAAAACCTAACTATTCAGCTTAAATTATGCTGAGTAGTTACCAATAATCAAAATACCCCCTGGAAGCTTCTTTAATCAGAGCAAAATCTGCTATACATTCCTGGCATTTAGCGATAATTTCATCTTTATGATCTTCTACCCAGATACAGTCCTTATCTTCATCCAGCAGATCAGGTCCCATAATCTTAATCTCAAGCCGACAGGCTGCGGTTCGATCCTGAAAATCATCTGCCATTAAAGCCGATGAAAAAAATAGTGCGGCCGTTAAAAATAATATAGCAGTCAGTTTCATAGTCCATTTCTCAAAAAATTTGAATGCCCATTATCTCACCCTGTTTTAAAACTTAACAGACAGCCATGGAATATTTCATTCAGTCACTTGACCACCATCAAGATATTTTCTCAATGTTCATTTTTTATAGTTATAATATACCCAGAAGGCAGAAACAGAAGGTAAGGAACGTGAATGAAATAACTTATACAAGTAGTGCAGAAGCACATCAGTCGTCTGTCGTAAACGGTATCAATAACAGGCTCCGATAGCAAACTGATGATTTTCCCTGATTGTTAAATATGTTACTCTCTTTCGCTTATATGATTTCAATCTGAAATTCGGGCTTCTCATCCTACGAGTGAAGTCAAAATGTTTTGTAAAGTTTTGAAGATCCCGTGCATTAGACGCTTACAGTAGGTTTAACTGATTCATTCAGGTTTAAAAAGGACTGTTTTTTTAAATGCCCAAAACCATTATTATCAGCTGGCAGGACAGCCTTAAATCCTTTCTTCGCCCCCAGATTATCACCATGCTGTTTCTGGGCTTTTCTGCCGGGATACCGCTATTACTTATTTTTTCCTCATTATCTCTATGGCTGATTGAAGCCGGTATCCAGCGTTCAACAGTGACCTATTTCAGCTGGGCTGCTCTGGGTTACTCCTTTAAATTTCTCTGGGCCCCCTTAATTGATCGTCTGCCGGTCCCTTTTTTAACCCGTACCCTGGGTAGAAGACGAGCCTGGTTATTCATTGCACAATTAATGGTCATTAGTGCCATTATATTAATGGCTTTTATTAATCCTTCAAGTGGAGACAAACAACTGCTGCTCATGGCTTTTGCAGCTATTTTTCTGGGTTTTTCATCAGCTACCCAGGACATTATCATTGATGCCTATCGAATTGAATCCGGAGAAGCCTCCATGCAGGCACTCATGTCCTCTACCTATATTGCCGGCTACCGTCTGGGTATGCTCGCCTCAGGTGCCGGAGCACTGGTACTGGCCAGCATTCTGGGTTCAGAAAAAGGCAGCTACAGCTATGAAGCATGGCACTGGACCTATCTGAGCATGTCCTGTCTGATGCTGGTTGGGGTTATAACAACAATGCTTATTCCTGAACCACAAAGAAGTAAACTGAATATAAGCCGACATACTACCCGCCAGTATTTAAAATTTCTGGCTCTGTTTGTATTATGCATAATCATCTTTATCAGCACCATGATTTTATTAGGCAACCCTGTGGATACCGCTAAAACATCTCTGGCCAGTTATACTGAATTGCCCGTCAGCAGTTTTATAATGGAAGCTCTGCGGCTGATTGGCTCTATTATTACAGTCAGCCTGACAGTTTATATCCTGTCCCGCTTTAAACTGGTGGAAAAAGAGCTGATTTTTGAGTCCTATATTGACCCGGTTAAAGATTTTTTTATCCGCTATGGCAAAACAATTGCTCTGATACTGCTGATTTTTATAGGTTTTTATCGAGTTTCCGACATTGTGCTGGGTGTTATTGCCAATGTGTTTTTTCAGGAAATTGGTTTTAGTAAAACCCAGATTGCTACTGTTGTTAAAACTTTCGGCCTGTTTATGACTATTTTCGGCGGTTTTCTGGGCGGTATTCTAACCGTACGCTTCGGGGTAATGAAAATATTATTTCTGGGTGCGGTGCTGACCATAGCAACCAATTTGTTATTTATGCTGTTGGCCTCTGCGGGTAATGATATTGTCCTGTTATATCTGGTTATCTCTGCCGACAATCTTTCTGCCGGTCTGGCCAGTGCCGCTTTTGTGGCCTTTTTATCCAATCTGACCAATATTTCTTTTACCGCGGTTCAATATGCTGTTTTCAGCTCCTTAATGACGTTAATGCCCAAACTCATTGGCGGTTACTCCGGCAGTATTGTAGAAAATATTGGTTATTCCAGTTTCTTTCTTCTGGCCAGCTTAATGGGGGTTCCGGTACTGTTTTTATTACTGTATCTTAATCGCCACCTGAACTTTAAAGATAATTAATTATTTATGTACTTTCGTCATATGGCTCTGTTATTTCTTCTTCTGGCACTATCCCAGCCATTTGCAGCCGCTTCCAAATCGGGCATCTGGCTGCTGGTGGATACCCGTAAGCTGACATTAGACGTTAATCTGGGCAGTGTAAGTCTGGTACGGTTTAAAAATATTGCCATTGGTCGAAATGGATCCGGTTTTAAAAAACGCCGTGGTGATGACATCACCCCATTAGGTACCTACAAAATCAGCTGGATCAATAAAAAAAGCCGTTATAAACTGTTTTTCGGGTTTGACTACCCGTCAAAGGAAAATACCCGGAAGGCTTTCAAGCTGGGGCTGGTAGAAAAAAACAGCTATAAAAGAATAATCAACGCACATAAACAGCATCGGGTACCACCACAAAACACCTCACTGGGCGGCATGATTGGTATTCATGGTCTCGGCTCTGCAGATAAAAAGATACATCAGACAATGAACTGGACTCATGGCTGTATTGCCCTTAACAATACCCAAATTGAACAGTTAAAACAATGGGTTAAAATAGGCACCGTTGTCGTGGTAAGATAATAATTCGCAATTTTTTTTTAGAACGTTTAAAATTATAAGTTCATACGAATCAAACCATTAAGAATCATTAACAAAATCATTAACAAGGAGTCGCCCAATGAAAAGTATCTCTAGAATTCTGGCTATAGTCTTTATTACCGGCCTGGCCACAGGCTGTGCCAATACTCAATTACAGGCCGATGTAGATCAACTTAAAGCTCAAATGAAGGATGTTTCTGCTCAGGCTGCAGATGCCAATGAACGCTCCAAAGCAGCTGAAGCAACTGCTAACCGGGCGGAGCAGACTGCAAACGATACCAATAGCAAACTGGATCGCATGTTCAAAAAATCAATGATGAAATAAACAGTTCTATCTGAAACGGTCTGAAAAAAGGAACATTTTCAGACCGTTTTACCCCATTTCCCTACTGTTTAGACTTTAATTTTTCTATATCAGGCCTTATCTTTCCCTGAATATATAAATCACATTAAAGAAATTTCACTTTAACCCGATATATACAGTGAATCCCGATATATATTTTCCAGAGACCCTTTGTTATGTTTCTATCATCAAAAATAAAAAAACAACTTAAAGATACTCAGGATGAGTTACAAACACTAAAGCAAAGCAGTAAAAACACTCACCATGCATTGAGTGAAGCCGAACAGCGTATTGCTCAACTGGAGCAGGAGTTACTTGACAGCAAAGACCAGCAATTAATAAGTGCCGGTATTTTTAATAATCTTCAGGTTTTTGGTCAATCACTCAATGACTTTCAAAATTCTTTACAAACCATGGCAACGGAATTAATAAAAGAGAAAAAAACAGCCATCCAGGCTGCTGAGGTTTCCACAAAAACACAGAATAATATTACTGTTATTACTAATAGTCTGCATAAAATGTCTGATGATACAGAAAAAAATTCTGCAGCAGTTAAAGGACTTAATAAGCATGCCGACGAAATTGGCAATTTTGTAAAAGTCATTAGTGACATCTCTGAACAAACCAATTTACTGGCTTTAAATGCAGCCATTGAGGCTGCCCGTGCCGGTGAACAGGGACGAGGCTTTGCAGTCGTTGCAGATGAGGTTAGAGGTCTGGCCGAAAGAGCCAATATTGCAACTAAAGAAATCTCATCTCTGGTCGATAAAATTCAGACCAATACTGAAAAAACCCAAAAAGCCATGGAACACGTTGCTGATAAAGCTAACGACTATGGTTCTAATGGCGAAAAAGCCGTTAATGAAATGAAAATCTTGCTGGATCTATCTCATAGAATGGAAGGAACCATTTCTTCTTCTGCTTTAAGAAGCTTTATCGAACTTTCTAAAGTGGAGCATCTGGTCTTTAAATTTGAAGTCTATAAAGTATTTATGGGCTTAAGCAACAAAACTTCTGCAGAGTTCAGCAGCCATAGTCTATGTCGCCTGGGTAAATGGTATTACCAAGGCGATGGAAAACATTGTTTCTCACAGCTTCCTGGCTATCAAGAAATAGAAGCACCTCATATTAAAGTGCATAAATCAGGTATTGATGCCCTTAATGCATTACAAAATAAAGAGCTTAAAGCTTCACTGAATTTATTACAGGAAATGGAGAACAGCAGCCTGGATGTTATGACATCACTGGAAAAAATGGCACAAAGCGGAAGTAACAACAAAGAATTGCTATGCACTTATCAGGAAGAGCAGGGGCTGTAGACAACAGCACCTGAATATTTAAAATAGTTCTTTAAGCGGTTCATATTTACTAACTTTTTTAGTAATAGCTACCGGCAGACCATTTTTCTCTTCCAGAGCCTTTTTCAGGGATGCAGCATCCACTACCAGTTCCGACTGGTAATTGTATTTGAAAAAGGCTTTGCGTATAAGCTCCATGGCATTTTCATACAATTGCCCATAGGACAGTTCTTCTCCTTCCAGTTGCGGGTGAACTTCAATATAGATTTTTTTGTTCCACCAGCCCACTTTAACGGGTTGATTAACAATATAAACCGGCAGTCCCACTTTAACTTCCGGAAACAGTGTTTCAATATCCTCCGGATACATTCGCACACAACCATGACTGACTCTCATACCAACCCCATAGGGCTTATTGGTTCCATGGATCAGATAACCGGGAATTCCCAGTCTTAATGCAAATAAACCCAAAGGATTATCCGGCCCGGCAGACACCACATCGGGCAGAGGTTCCCCTTTTTCGGCATGTTCTTTTTTAATAGATTCCGGCGGTGTCCAGGTTGGATTGGCTTTTTTCTGGACAATCCGGGTTTTTCCTATTGGTGTATTCCAGTCCTGACGGCCAATACTGACCGGATAGGTTGCCACTGTTTTTTTATCCGGATGAAAATAATACAACCGGTATTCAGGGAGATTTAAGGTAATTCCTTCCCGTGGAGTATCAGGTAAAACCCGGCTGGAAGGAATAAAAATTCTTGTTTCCATACCGGGCAGCCATCGGTCAACACCAGGATTAAGTAACAGGATTTCATTCTGCCCAATATCATAACGTCGCGCCACATCCAGTAAGGTATCTTCCTGTTTTGCATGGGTATAAAAGGGTGTATCCGGATCACCTATCACACCGATATGAGGATCATCAGGCAAATCAAAAACCCTTGCAAACACCGGTAACATCATTATAAGCAATAGTAGAATAGCGGAAAGCCATCGGAGAATATTTGTTATTTTCATTATGAATTTTTTCTAAAGCAATAAATGGATGTATGGAGCATCCCTGGAATAACAATCGCTATAAT
>JALVAL010000340.1 GCA_027011205.1 Gammaproteobacteria bacterium | reverse complement strand
TTATTGAAAAAACTTGTCGTTTTCCTCAAGGATGCTGGTAAGGAGGACTTTGACCTCACTTCCTATGAGTCCTGGTGCAAAAGCCAGCAGGAACGTCATCCCAACACACGCCGGAAGTGGCAACAGATTGTGCGCAACTTCTGTCTATACCGTAAACGAACAGAGCCGGGATGTTTTGTCCCACGGTGCGAAACCCAAACAAAACCAGTGCCATATGTAACACCGGTCATAGTTGAACCAGAGCAGATTGCACAAATGCTCGAAGTCACCTCAAATCTTTCTCCGAGCCCACAGTCACCGTTACGGGGCCCAGTTCTACGCCTTGCCATAATATTGCTGTATACAGCAGGATTACGGATTGGAGAACTCTTGCATCTGACAATTGGGGACCTGGAAGACAACAACAGGCTCCTGCGAATTCGTGAAACAAAATTTCACAAAACCCGCCTGGTGCCTCTTTCACAAAGTGCAAGTGAAGAACTGGAAATGTATTTAGAAGTCCGTAATGCTGTTTTCCCTGCCTATCACGATGCTCCGCTTTTCTGCAATAACATAAGTAAAATGCGTGGATATAGTCTCCCGGGAATGCAGACGGCAATAAAAAATCTTTTTGATGCGGCCGGGGTACATGATTTTCAGGGACGCAGGCCACGGATTCATGATTTACGTCACAGCTTTGCCATACAGGTACTTATCCGCTGGTATAAAAATGGCGATGATGTGCAAACCAATTTGCCGAAACTTGCTCTCTACATGGGGCATGTTTCGATAGAATCCACCGCCTATTACCTCAAGTTGGTACCTACACTTCGTACTCTCGCAAGCAAACGTTTTGAGGAGCATTTCGGCTATATCGTGGCAGGAGGTGGAAAATGAACAATCGTAAATCAACAGATTTTGGCAAGGCTATATCTCTTTTTTTCCTGGAATATCTACCTGCCCAACGCGGTATGAGTGTCAACACAATTCGTAGCTACCGGGATTCAATTATTCTGATGCTGCATTTCTTTTCCAACGACACCGGCAGAAAAATAGAAAAGTTGAAGCTCGCAGATTTTACCCCAGCGCGGATAGTTCGATTTTTGAATTATCTTGAATCAAATCGTGGAAATTGCATCGCAACACGAAATATCAGACTTGCTGCAATTCATACATTGGCACGTTTTCTCATCGGCGGCAATCCTGAACTCATCGCTCAGCTGCAGGAAGTCCTGGGAATTCAATTCAAACGAGGTGGAATCAAACAACCCATCGAATATCTGGAAGAAGCTGAGATGGAAGAACTCCTGGCCAAAATTGATCGGTCAGACTGGGCAGGACAAAGAGACTATGTACTTTTTGCTCTCATGTTCAATACCGGCGCACGAGTTCAGGAAATCGTAAATTTAAAAATCTGTGATGTACGCTTTGATCCTCCACATCAGGTACGATTGCAGGGAAAAGGTGGTAAAATAAGGCTCTGCCCCATCTGGCCTCGTACAGCAAAACTTATTTGGAAGCTGGTGAACACCACCCACCCCACCCAGGCAGAGGTAGACGTAGAGGGAAAAAATCCATTGTTTCTAAACAGGCGAGGTGGAAAATTAACTCGCTTCGGAGTTGGCTATTTATTGCGCAAATATTTACCACCATCGTTGAAGTCAGGAAAAACTGGAAAACGTATCCATCCACATTCAATTCGTCACTCCACCGCAATTCACCTCTTGAAAGCTGGTGTTGATTTCGCAACGATCAGCCAATGGCTGGGACATGCAAGCCTTCAGACAACCATGCGATACGCCAAGGCGGATCTCGACCTCAAACGTCAAGCTTTATCCCAGGTATTTCCAGAAACTCTGGGAACACCCAAGGCTGGCCATATTAGATTGGACGGAAGTGAACTGGAAAGATGGTTACGCAGACTTTAAAAAAAATGTGGAGTAACTTGGAAAGAACCTATCGAGAATACAGGCAATTCCATAGTCACTCCACATAAATAAAGACTCAACATAAGTCCAAGAGAACATAATGCGAGGCGGCCTCAAAGGAACTACCAGGGACAGGAACGGACGAACCAGAAGAACAACCACCAGGCCAGTCAAGGCTCTTGACAAGAATGTCAAGCTCAACCAGGCCCTCTGGATGCTGACCGAGAAGATGGCCGAACTGAAACAGGCTGAAGTCGGTCTTGCTCCTGTGCCTGCTTGATAGACACCCTTTAACCGCAGCCGTCTCCTTCGGGGGACGGCTTTTTTTATTCCTCCTCTTGCACAATCCATTAGAT
>JALVAL010000339.1 GCA_027011205.1 Gammaproteobacteria bacterium | reverse complement strand
ACTTAACTGCGGTTTCCAGTATATCATTTAACCTGGAATCATCAACAGACTGTTTTATTTTCTTACCCAGTGGAGCGATAACGGAGTCATTATGGAATTTAGTGTAAAAAGCGGCAGCCCTGAAAAACAACGCACAGCCTGTGTGGTCGTTGGAGTTTATGAACCCAGACGACTCACTCCATCGGCTCAGCGACTGGACGAACTGACAGACGGTTATATTTCCAGTTTGATCCGCCGCGGCGACCTGGAAGGTAAAGCCGGTCAGACTCTATTACTGCATAATATTAATAATACCCTCTGTGATCGCATATTGCTGGTGGGCTGTGGCCGTGAGCGTGATTTAAGCTTTACCCAGTACCGCAAGATTATTTCTCATGCGGTCAGTACCTTAAATGATACTGGCTCTATGGAAGCCGTATTTTATCTCACAGAACTGCCGGTTAAAGGCTGTGACAGTTCACAACGAATTCGACATGCTATTGAAGCAGCACAAAATACCCTGTATCGCTTTGATCAATTAAAAAGCAAAAAGGATTCTACTCGCAGACCTCTTAGAAAAATCGTTCTCACCGTTCCTAATCGTCGTGATCTGGCAGATGGAGAACAGGCAATTCGTGAAGGCATGGCCATTACCCAGGGCATCAAACTGGCTAAAGACCTGGGTAATATGCCCGGTAATATCTGTACCCCAACTTACCTTGCTGAACGAGCCAAAACCCTTAGCAAGGTCTATTCCAATCTCAGTGCTGAAGTGTTTGAAGAAGAAGATATGGAAAAAATGGGTATGGGGGCTCTGCTGTCGGTTGCCAAAGGCAGTCGTCAGTCCGCTAAATTAATTGTTATGAGTTTTCTTAATGGTGATCCGGCCAGGCCGCCGGTTTGTCTGGTGGGTAAAGGAGTTACCTTTGACGCCGGCGGTATCTCTCTTAAACCCGGTGCTGGCATGGATGAAATGAAATACGATATGTGTGGTGCTGCCAGTGTCCTGGGAGCTGTAAATGCGATTGCCGAACTACAGCTGGAAACTAATATTGTGGCAGTTATCCCCACCACAGAAAATCTGCCTGACGGTCTGGCCAGTAAACCTGGAGATATTGTCACCAGTTATTCCGGTACTACCATTGAAATTCTTAATACTGATGCAGAAGGACGTCTGCTACTTTGTGATGCACTGAGTTATTGTGAACGCTTTAATCCCGATGTGGTAATTGATGTAGCGACTCTAACCGGAGCCTGTGTGGTTGCTCTGGGCAAACACGCCGCTGGCTTATACAGCAACCACAGTCCTTTGGGTCATGATTTAACCAACGCCGGTAAAGCCACCGGTGATCGAGTCTGGGAAATGCCTTTGTGGGATGAATATCAGGAGCAGCTAAAAAGTAATTTTGCGGATCTGGCTAATATTGGCGGTAAAGAGGCCGGTTCTGTTACTGCAGCGGTTTTTCTGTCCGCTTTTTGTAAAAAATATAACTGGGCACATCTTGATATTGCCGGTGTTGCCTGGGAATCAGGTAGTAACAAAGGTGCCACCGGACGCCCGGTTACCCTGTTAACTCAATATATTATTGACCATTTCAAACGCAGCCAGTAACTCCCCCTTATGACCCAGGTCGATTTTTATATTCTGGATGATAATTCCAGACGCAATATCCATCAAATGGTATGTCATTTATGTGAAAAAGCCCTGAGTCAAAAGTTAAATGTACTTATCTATACCCGTTCAGAACAACAGGCACATATTATTGATGAATTGATATGGACTTATAAGTCTGTCAGTTTTATCCCACATTGTGTTCTTTCTTCGGGTTTTTCGCCCAATTCCGAAGAAAAAAATAAAATTTTCAACTATCCTGTTGTTATACAGGCTTCTGCATCATCTGACCAGGTTCAGATACCTGAACAATATACCTGTCTGCTGATAAATCTAAGTCTGCAGACCCCGTTTTTTCATCAACGTTTCCAGCGTATTGCTGAAATAGTTGATAAGGATGAAAATGAAAAACAACTTGCCCGTGAACGCTATCGTTTTTATCGGAAACAGGGTTATAGCCTGAATAAATACGATTTATAGAACCTTAACCAACAAAGTTTTACTGTGGATAAAAAAGACAAGAATAAAAAATTTACCTCTGCCATGGGTGATTTAAAAGGCCTGCTGGACAAAGAAGGTATTGATATTGGTCGTCCGCTTTCAAAAATTGAAAGCATACCGACACTGACCGCTGATTTACCGAATAATGAGTTAATTTCTCATTTTGAAGAACAGCTGAAAAATCAGCCCCAAGATCCCGATCCCGATCCCGTTAATACACAATCCAGTATTGAGCCTGAAGATACTCAGGATAATATTGATCTGCCCGTTCTTGACGGCACAATCAGTGTCGTTGACGAGTCAGTATCACCGGATATTGATGATTATATTGCTGATATGGATGATGATGATTTCGATGTGATGGAGTTTGCTGGCTCTGTTGAGGATCTGGAACAAAAAGTACAGTCTATTACTCAACCAGAAGATTTGCTTAAATATGAAGAGCAGGCTCAACCACCATTAACACCTCAGTCTGATGTTTCTCAAACAATTTCTGAAACTGCCCCTGCTCCTCTCTCTCAAACCACCACTGTTGAGGCTTCTAATTGCCATCCCTCATTTAACGATTTAACCGATACCATTCACTTTGAACAATTAAAAGAAAAATTGCATAAACAGCTTTCCTTTCAGATTGAATTGTCTATCGCAGAATTCAAGTCAAAACTTTTGAACCATCTGGAAGCTGAACTGGATGCAGCCTTTAAAAAATAATCCGCTGTTCAGATAATCCTGAAATAACCAGTTATTAAACTGATTATTTCAGGATCGTACTGCATTTCTCTTACCATATTTCTCTTACCATATAGTTACTTTATATTCAGTTCCGACTATAATATTGGGTCTGAATTCTTATGTGCCTGTCTCTATTGCAGTCAGATCCACTTATTGACCATTTGTAACCCAATATTGTAACCCAAAAAAAGAGTAGCTCTCCATTATGGATAAAACATATAATCCTCATGCAATTGAACAACGCTGGTATGAAACCTGGGAAGAAAATGGTTATTTTTCCCCCGATAAAGAGACAGAGAAAAATCAGGGATCTGCTCAGAATAGCTACTGTATAATGATCCCGCCGCCTAATGTAACCGGCAGCCTGCACATGGGGCATGCTTTTCAGGATACCATTATGGACGCTCTGACCCGTTATCACAGGATGCAGGGTGATAAAACACTCTGGCAGCCAGGCACCGATCACGCAGGTATTGCCACTCAGATGGTGGTGGAGCGGATTATCAATGCTGAAGGTAAAACCCGCCACGATTTGGGACGTGATGCCTTTATTGAAAAAATATGGGACTGGAAAGCCCATTCAGGCAATACCATTACCCGTCAGTTAAGACGTATCGGCGCTTCTCTGGACTGGCAGCGTGAACGCTTCACTATGGATGAAGGTCTGTCTGAAGCTGTGAAAGAAGTATTTGTACGTCTGTATGAGGAAGACCTGATTTACCGGGGTAAACGTCTGGTAAACTGGGATCCGGTATTACATACTGCAGTATCTGATCTGGAAGTTATTTCAGAAGAGGAAAACGGCCATTTCTGGCATATGCGTTACCCTTTAAGTGACGGCAGCGGACATATTATTGTTGCAACCACCCGCCCCGAAACCATGCTTGGAGATACTGCAGTTGCTGTTCACCCCGATGATGAACGCTATCAGAAGCTGATTGGCAAAACCATCAGCCTGCCTCTGACAGAGAGACAAATTCCAGTTATAGCAGATGATTATGTTGATCCTGAATTTGGAACCGGCTGTGTGAAAATTACACCGGCACACGATTTTAACGACTATGATATGGGCAAACGCCATAAGCTGCCCATTATTAATATACTCACGGTCAATGCGGCCATAAATGAAAATGCACCTGAAAAATATCAGGGTATGGATCGTTACCAGGCTCGTAAAGCCATTATCCATGATCTGGATGCGGCCGGTTTACTGGAAAAAATTGAAGACCACCGATTAATGGTTCCCCGGGGCGATCGTTCCGGGGCTGTTATTGAACCCTATCTGACCGATCAATGGTATGTCAAAATTGCACCTCTGGCCGAGCCGGCAATTAAAGCCGTTGAGGATGGCGATATCCGTTTTGTGCCGGACAACTGGAAAAATACTTATTTTGAATGGATGAACAATATTGAAGACTGGTGTATCTCCCGCCAAATATGGTGGGGACACAGAATTCCAGCCTGGTATGATGAACAAGGCAAGATCTATGTCGGTAAGGATGAGGCCGACATCAGAGCAAAATACCAGCTTTCTGATAAGCTGATTTTAAAACAGGACGAAGATGTTCTTGATACCTGGTTTTCATCTGCTTTATGGCCTTTCTCTACTCTGGGCTGGCCTGAAAAAACACCTGATCTGAATACTTTTTACCCAACCAATGTGCTGGTTACTGGCTTTGATATTATCTTTTTCTGGGTTGCCCGAATGATCATGATGGGACTTAAATTCACCGGAGAAGTTCCCTTTAAGGAAGTCTATGTTCACGGACTGGTCCGAGATTCACATGGTCAGAAAATGTCTAAATCCAAGGGTAATGTTCTGGATCCAATTGATCTGATTGATGGTATTGAGCTGGAAACACTGGTGGAAAAACGCACCCGGGGAATGATGCAGCCACAAATGGCCAAAAAAATTGAACAACAGACCCGTAAAGAATTTAAAGACGGTATTCCTGCTTTCGGTACGGATGCCTTACGCTTTACTTTTGCCATACAGGCTACCACCGGGCGCGATATTAAATTTGATATGGGGCGGATTGAAGGCTATAGAAACTTCTGCAACAAACTCTGGAATGCCTCCCGCTATGTGTTAATGAATACCGAAGGCCATGATTGCGGCATGGATAATCTGCAACTGGATTTAAGTCTGGCCGATAGCTGGATTATTTCACGCCTGCAGGAAACCGAACAGCTGGTGGTTGAATCCTTAAACAGCTATCGCCTGGATCGAGCCGCTCAAGCTATTTATGAGTTCACCTGGAATGAATATTGTGACTGGTATCTGGAACTTTCCAAGTCGGTACTTAATAATGATAACGCCACTGAATCCCAGCTGCGCGGGACTCGCCATACCCTGGTTACGATATTAGAAACCTTATTGCGTATTACACATCCTGTAATGCCCTTTATTACCGAGGAAATCTGGCAGCGAGTTGCACCACTGACCGGTAACGACGATGAGACTATCATGCTGCAGCCTTTCCCGGTAGCGGATAATAAGCTGATAAACAAACCGGCTCTGGCAGAAATGCAATGGTTGCAGCAATTTGTTCTGGGCGTACGGCAAATACGCAGTGGTTACGACATTAAACCTGGCAAACCGTTAACCGTACTACTTAACAATGGTTCTCAGACAGATAAACTCCGACTTGAGAATAATCAATCCATGCTCATAAAACTGGCTCGTCTGGAATCCATAACCTGGCTGGATAGCGGTGCAGATACACCCGAATCCGCTACTGCGCTGGTGGGCGATATGCAGATCCTGATCCCTATGGCAGGACTGATTGATGTCGCTGCCGAACGCGAACGGTTAACCAGAGAAATAGCATCCAATCAGAATTTTGTCAGTAAACTGCAAGCCAAATTGTCCAATGACAACTTTGTTTCCAGAGCACCCGAACAGGTGGTTGAACATGAGCGGCAGAAACTGGCTGAAACTCAGAACAAACTCAAAAGTCTGACGGAACAGCTTGAGAAATTATCCACTTTGTAACACAATGCCAGCAGATTGTAACGTGTACTCCCTGGTGATGCCTGTAAATACTTTTTTCACTCTGGCTAACAGGGTATCCAGGTGATTTGTACCTGATTATGAGCGGTATCTCCTGGACTCATTAACTCCTCTCATTTTACCTCGGGTAAACTGAATAAAGGTGATTACTAATGGTTCTTAATAAATTCATAAAACCCCTTTTAAATTCCTTCACAAAAGAAAAATGGCATAGTAAAAACCCTGATATACGCAGAAAAGCCGTCCTGGATTTGCCGGTCAGCAAGCAGGATATTCTGGCCAATATTGCCATCAACGATAATGATGAGTCTATACGTGCTATTGCTGCAAATAAGCTCAGTGATCTGGATTTATTGCAGACCATTATTATGAAAGGGACTAATGGTACAGTTAAAGAAGCCGCTCAGACCCGCTTGTTTCAGCTCTTAAGTGGTTTAAAACATCCTATACCAGAATTTAAGGTACGAGAACAGATGATCCGTGGCAGTCGTAATCCTGCCCTGCTTGAATTTGTTGCAGCCAATGCCGATCAGCCTGGTCTGCGTGAGCTATGCATTCCCAAAATCAGTCGTGATCCCTTACTGGGAGATATAGCACTAATGGATGAAAATTCTAAAATACGGCAACTGGCAGCCCAGCACATTGCTAAACGTTCCACACTTGAACGCCTTGCAAAACAGTCCCGACGTAAAGATAAACGTGTTTATAAAATCGTAAAATCAAAACTGGATCGTATTATTGAGGATGAAGAACGCCCTCTGCTGCTGACCAGAGAAGTGGTTGATATCTGCGATAAACTGGAAAAATTAAAAAAACGTAATCACCTGCTGCAGGAAAAAACCACCTTTGAAAATTATGTTATCCGCTGGAGTGAAATACAAAATTTTGCCAATGAAGAAATCACTGAGCGTTATCACGCCATCTGTGCTGATATTATCAGCAATATAGATACACTGGAAGAAGCCAGAAGTATTGAACAGGAAACAATAGTTAAACTGGATACCATTTTAAGCTCCCTTTCCAGCAGCGTTGATGATTTGCTGGATACCAGAAGTACCGACTCACCAGATGAAAAACGTATCGAAGAAAAAGAAAAAGTTATTTCTAATCTTGGAATTGAATGGGATGAGACCATAAAGCAGTTAAATGATAACAAGTTAATTGCAACATATAATAAAAAAATTCAGGCCAGCCTGGATCTTATTGATAATCTCGGCAACACTGAAAAGCGAGCAGATAACAGTGATCAATTACAAAGTGTGGTTCAACAAATGGAACATATTTCTGAAAACTCCACTTATATCATGGCTAAAACCCTGTCCGTCCTACAGGACAAGTTTAACCATCTGATAAGCAATAATGATTCTCCAGAAACAAAAACATTAGCTCAACAATTCCATAATTCCTATTCTCTGGTACAGGATAAACTGCGTATTCAACAGGATAAGGCAAAACAATTTAGAGCCGATACTGAGCAACAGATAAAGACTATCAACACGCTTATTAACGATGGACTGGTGTCCAAAGCAGATAAACAACTGCATGAATTATTCAACCAAATAGATCATAGTGAGGTATTATCCAGTACCGAAAAGCAGACCTGTCATCAGCAGCTCAGAGATATTCAATCTGAATTAGGCGACCTCTCATCCTGGCGCAACTGGGCACACAATAATGAACGTGCCAACCTGGTTTATAAAGCAGAGCAGCTGGCACAAAGTACTCAGGATAATGTCAGTTTAGCTGATGAATTTTCAGACATTACCACAGAAATCAGAGAATTGCGTAAACAATGGAAAAGCCTGCACAGCCAGACTCAGGAAGATATGTGGGAGCACTTTAATAATGCCTGTAATACTGCTTACAACCTTTGCAAGCCCTATATAGAAAAACAGACCCTACAGCGTCAGGCCAGTTTTGAAGCTAAAGAATCACTCTGTGAGCAGCTTGAAAAATATATTGAAACTATGGACTGGCCAACAGAAGATGATAGCCCTGTTGATACCTCTATTGACTGGATTAAAGTTGATAAGATAATCCGTCAGGCCCGTAAGGAATGGTCACAGAGCGGCTTTGTTGAACGCAAAAAACATAAGGCCATCAGCAGACGTTTTGATAAAGCAATAGAAATCATCCATCATGAATTAAAAAAAGTCTGGCATACCAATCAGGAAAAATTTTCAGCTCTGATTGAAAAAGTCCAGGCACTTGAAGAAAATCTGGATAACGATCTTAATGGTGCCATTAACAAAGCCAGGAAG
>JALVAL010000338.1 GCA_027011205.1 Gammaproteobacteria bacterium | reverse complement strand
GGCGATATTGCCTTTGAAATTTATTTTTTCTGGTGCCGGGGGCTGTTGCGGGTCAATGGGTTTAAAACGCTGGCCGGGTTTGTCCTTGTCTGCTTCGACCGCCAGCCAGGGTTGTTGCGGTTGGGCCGCTGCGGCAGAGGAGGCACTGGCAGCGCCGTTAAAATCTATTCTGGCACCCTGGGCGGTAATACCCGAAGGGTCTATTTTTATAAAACCACCGCCGGCCTTAATGGTCAGTTCTGTGCCGGCTTCAAGGATGATTTTTTGTCCGGCTTTAAAGTGGATATTCTGAGACACGCCGGTGAGTATGGTTTGTCCTGCCTGTTCATGCTGGTTCTGACCGACGGTCAGTGACAGGTTTTGTCCGGTTTTTTCATTCTGGTTGTTATCAATGGTATGATGACTGTTCTGTTTGATGTGTTCATAACGGTTATTGTCTACCATCAGATGCCGGTCATGCTGTACGATATCCCGGCGGTCATTTTTAACCCGGATATCCAGGTCTTTCTGAGCATGAATAAAAACCTGTTCCTGACTTTTCTGATCGTCAAAACGGATTTCGTTATAGCCCTGACCGCCGGGCGTTGAACTGGTTTTATATGTGGCTCGGGTTTTATGTTCTGGTAATTCACAGGGGACTTTATTGAGTTCATGATAAAGTCGTCCGCTGATTAGCGGGCGGTCCGGGTTGCCATGAATAAAACTGATTTTGGCTTCCTGTCCTATGCGCGGCAGTATCAGAGAGCCCCAGCCTTTACCTGCCCAGCTCTGGGTGCTGCGCAGCCAGCAGGAGCTGTTTTCATCCTGTTGACCTTCCCGGTCCCAGGGGAACTGAACTTTGCTCTGAGCATGTTCATTGGTGTAAATTTCTTCCTGGGAGGCTCCGCTAATGACCGCACTGTGATAACCGGCAATATTCGGGCGAGCGGTCTTTGCCGGGGTACGAAAAGGGATGCGCACGGGAATACCGCTGCACTGGTTGTGATAGGATGCGTGGCTGCCGGCTCCGTATTCATCCAGTGACTGGGGCTGCTGGCCGCTGTGTTCAACCCGGGTGATCAGATAATGCTGGTTAAAATCCGGGCAGGGGTTGTCATAGAGGTAGAAACGGCTGCCGGCACGCAGGTTCTGATGACGGCTGTTAAAGATAATAGTTTCACGTTCACTCTGGTGCTGCTGCCGTATTAAGCGGGCATTTCTGCTTCCGGCCCGGGGGCTCAGATATTCGCCCGGATAATGATAATCTTCCAGTGCGGTATCGTATTCTGACAGAGACTCATTATTCAATCGCTCTGAGGGGTGAAGAAAGTTATAGTCGCGAATACTGGCTTTACCAAAACCGGCCTTAATCTGATAATTAAGGCGGTGGATTACATTAAAGCTCGGATTCTGGCCGGACTGAGGGTGGTATTGCACTCTGGCCTTTTCTGCTGCCCCGTCTGGCTGGGTAGCTTCTTTAGTCTGAATAAGACCAAAGGCATTGTTTTGGTCGCTGATGATCATAATATGCCGGCGCCTATTATGTTCAAAATGATAATTCAGCCCTTCTTCTTCCATTAAGCGGGATAAGAAATCAAATTCACTTTCATGGTACTGCACACAATAATCATGAACCTGATAACGGTCACTCAGGCGCAATTCGATATCCTGTGCAGAGATACCGGCTTCCTTTAACACCTGCTGAATAATTTGCGGGGCGGTAAGGTGTTGAAAGATCCGCTGATTAAAGCGTTTTTTTAAAAACCAGAATTTTGGCACCAGTGAGATTTGATACAAAATAAAATCACCCTGTTCTCCCGCATACCCAAATTGGGAAATTTCTCCCTGCAGGTATTCTGTCTGTTCCACCAGCAGAAGGCTTAATAAACCAGGCTGAGCAATAAAATCACTCTCATTAAGCCGGTCGTTTCTGCTTGCCAGCAGCAGACGGTATTCAAAGGGGGTTGAAACAGCTTCAATGCCGTTAAAGTCCACAACACGCAGTTCTTCATGCGAATTATTAAGCAGTTTAAAGGTAAACAGGCTGTGATTGGCAGAAATACGCTGTTCGGGTGAAAAGGCTTCAGGTGTTGCCGAGGCGGTACTGTCTGTACCGGGTGTGCTGTCCAGTTCCATTGTTAGATTCTTCCATGAATATTGTTCTGGCTATATTATTTAAGCTATATCGTTAAATTATTTGCCACTCAAACTGCCTGCCGTTAAACATCTCCATGATATTCTGACAGACGGCCTGTATTTTCTTATATTTATCCGGCCAGGTCAAATAAAAGCAACATAAT
>JALVAL010000337.1 GCA_027011205.1 Gammaproteobacteria bacterium | reverse complement strand
GGCTATTTTTTTCATAAATATAAGGCTAAACAAATGTTTTCTTTTTATTCCAGGGTGTCTGCTCAAAGAAAAACTATACTGATGGTGATAATTCTCATTTTATTTCAATCACTTATGGGTTGTCAGGATAAAGCGAAGGCAGAAAATAAAACCTCTGATAATAAATCTTCTGCCAGGGTGGTTGCTGAAACAATGTCGGAGACAGTATCTAAAAAAACATCACATAAACCTGCGGCTGCAGTGAAAAAAAAGTCCTTACAACAGGACTATGCAAAAACAGAGTTTAAAATCATTGATTTTGACCAGAGAAGTTACGATGGGTCTGCCAGTCTGGGGCTGGTTTTTTCTGTACCGCTGGATGAAACGACTGCATTGCAGAAATATTTACTGGTTGAGCGCAGGGACGGGCAGCGCGTCGATGGTGCCTGGGTTGTTTCAAATAATGGCAGGGAAGCATTTTTTACTAATATTGAGCCTGAAACAGACTATCTGGTTACCGTTTATGGCAATTTAACTGCCGTAAATGGTCAAACTTTAAAACAGCGTTTTAAAAAATCTTTAACAACGCGTGCCATTGAATCCACAGTCAGTTTTGCTCAAACAGCCGGGATCCTGCCTTTAAGTTTTTCTCAGGGACTGCCGGTTTACAGTATTAATACGGATGCAGTGGATATCGATTTTCATCGAATTGACAGCGATAAAATTACCGACTTTCTGAATCAATGGCGGGGCCGTTCCCGGGCATCCTATTATCAGCTGCAGCAGTTTTCCAGTGATGGTCAACTGGTTCATACTGCCCGCTTTGATTTACCGGTACAGAAAAATAAACGCCAGAGAGTTTTACTGCCCGTCAATAATATCGCTGCATTAAAACCCGCTGGCGTATATCTGGCGGTTATGAAAAGTGCGGGTAAATACAGTTATCGTCAGTCTGTCAGCTATTTTACCCGCAGTGATATAGGGGTTCATGTTCGACGATATCCGGGAAAACTCAGGGTTTATATTCGTTCATTAAAAACCGGGGAGGCACTGGCGAATGTTAAGGTTTCCCTGCTGGACGTGGATAATAAGCCTATGCTGGAAAAGTACAGCGATAAACAGGGGATGATTCAATTTAGCGGGGAACTGCAAAAAGCCCGGGTTATTCTGGCCAGAATGGATAATCAAATCTCATTGCTTAATTTAAATAGTCCGGCACTGGATCTGTCTGAATTTAATGTGGGTCAGCGGCAGCAATATCAAAATGAGGCGTTTTTCTATTCTCCAAGAGATATCTATCGACCCGGCGACAGCGTTGATATAAGTTTGTTGCTCAGAAACTACGACGGGCAGCCCATTCCTGATATACCACTAAACGCCGTTATTAAGCGTCAGGACGGACAGATAATGGCGCAGTTTGTCTGGCAGGCACAATACCCCGGTTATTATTATCAGTATCAACTGGGTAGTGAAGTAAAAACCGGACAATGGAAAATCGAAATTGAATTACCTGATCAGGCTGTGAAAAAAGGGACATCAGTTCGTCACTGGTCTTTTTCAGTTGAGGACTTTTTACCGGAAAGACTGAAACTGGAGTTTCCGGGCTCATCCAGGGGAATGCTGATTCATGCCGATGAAATTTTAAATGTGGAGCTTGCAGGTGCTTATTTATATGGCGCTCCGGCTGCCGGAAACCGGCTTGAAACCCGGATTAAAACCTTTATCGATCAAAGGGCAGTAGATGCTTTGCCGGGTTATTACTTTGGCTTAGGATCAGAAAAGGGTGCTCAGAAAACGATTGAGATACAGGATGTATTTCTGGATAAAGAAGGTAAGGCTCATTTAAAGATTAATCCTGATTTAAAATCCATATATTCTCCAGTCTTGTTGCGATTAACCGCCAGTTTGTTTGAAACAGGAGGAAGAGCAATAAAACGTCAGATGCAATATCGTTACTGGCCCGCTCAGACCTTAATTGGTATTCGTCCCGGCTGGCAAGCAGATAAACAGTTGAAGATTAAAGAGGCTAAAGAAAATTCAATCCTTAGTTTTGATGTTGTTAACGCAAGCTATAAGGGTGAGTTGAAAGCGGCAGATAATCTACAGGTTAAACTAATTAAAAAACGCCGGGATTATTTCTGGAAGTATAATAATTATGATGAATGGGAAATGGATTATTCAGAAAAACAATACCCAGTTTATCAGCAGAAGATCAGCATTAAAGACGGCGCTAAACAGACCATAAAGGTTCCAGTAGAATGGGGTGATTATCGTCTGGAGGTAAAAGATCCGACAACGGGGCAGAAATCCAGTCTGGAATTTAATGCCGGTGGTTCCTGGTACATTGCCAATCAGCAGGCGCAGGTGATCAGACCCGATAAAATAAACCTGTTGCTGGATAAAGAATCCTATACTGCTGAGGACAGTATTAAGCTGACTATTAAATCACCCTTTAAGGGCAGCGGTTTTGTAATTCTGGAAAATGGCCGGAAAATGCTCTGGGAACAACCGGTTGAACTATTAAAATCCAATCAGTTAAGCATAAATATTCCAATGCAGAAAAACTGGCAGAGTCATGATATTTATATCTCGGCGGTACTATTTAACAAACCGCAACAGAATGTTTCTAACCAGTTAAATCCACAGATCAGTAAAAAAAGAGCAATGGGTTTAATACATCTACCACTGCAACGAGAGGACAGAAAACTCGCACTGGAAATAAGCAGTGCAGAAAAAATTAAGCCCTTAACAGCCTTAAATATTAATGTGAAAGTGTCTAATTTAGCGGCTCTCAAAGATAAAAAAATAATGCTGACTGTGGCTGCGGTAGATGTGGGTGTACTGAATGTCAGTAATTTTAAAACGCCTGATCCCTTTAACTGGTTCTATGCTCAAAGGCGTTATTCGGTAGACAGCCTGGATGTCTATGGGAATATCATAGACGGTCAAAAAGGTATTATGGGTAAACAACGCTTTGGTGGTGATATGGATCTGAGCAACGCAGGTAATCTGCAAAAGGCAAAAGTTAAGATTGTATCCATTTTTCATCAGCCGGTGTCATTTAATGAACAGGGTGAAGCACAGATAACACTGGATATCCCCGACTTTAACGGGAAACTGCGCTTAATGGCTGTGGCATTTGGCGGTTCATCTTTTGGTCATGCTCAGTCAGATATAATAGTTGCCTCACCCGTTGTTACACAAGTTTCCATGCCGCGTTTTCTGGCGGCCAATGATCAATCACAAATTGCGCTGGACATTGATAATCTCAGTGGCCAAAAACAAACACTAACCCTTAAACTGTCTGCGGATAAAGTTCTCTCTGTCAGTGATGCAGACAGACAAATTACCCTTCAGGCCGATGACAGGAAAACACTTTATTTTGATATAAAGAGTGCTCAGGATTTTGGCCTGGCTGACATAGAACTGAATTTAACTAATAATGCGGATATTGCTATTAAGCGTCACTGGCAGCTGGCGGTAAGACCCGCATGGCCTGCAGTACAGAGGGTTAAACGACAGGTGTTGAATCCATCTGAAGAGATGGATGTTTCTATAGCGGTGGAGGATCTGATGCCCCAGACCCTGGCTGCAAATCTAATGATATCGGCTCAACCGCCATTAAATCTCAGATCACAATTTGAACAGCTGTTTAAATACCCCTATGGCTGTCTGGAGCAGTCTGTCAGCAGTACTTATCCCTGGCTTTATGCGCAGCAGAAAAATCTGCAGAAACTGGGTTTGTCTGATGCCAGAATTAATGAGCAGACAATTGATTTTTCCAGGCGTAAACAGTATTTATCCAGAGGCATTAAACGAATACTGGCTAAACAGTTAGCCAATGGCGGTTTTGGCCTCTGGTCTAATACCAGTAACGAAGAATTCTGGCTGACAGCATATGCCAGTGAGTTTTTACTCGAAGCCAGAACACAGCAGCTTGAAATACCACAGGCTGCACTGAAATCAGCATTAAAACGTTTACAGCAATATCTGCATAGCAGTCGTCCGGGTTATGATTATCGTTATAGTAAATACCCCGAACATCTAAGTTTTGCCTATAAAGCTTATGCGGCTTATGTATTATCGATGATCAATCAGGCTCCTTTAGGAACCTTGCGTGCTCTCTATGATTACCATGCCGGAGATGCCCATTCCGGATTACCCCTAATGCATCTGGGTATTGCTTTATATCGTCAGGGTGATAGAAAGCGGGCTCAACAGGCTATTAAAAAGGCACTGACCTATAAAATGGAGGATAATGATTATCTTGGGGATTATGGCAGTAAACTCAGAGATATCAGTTTAATGCTTGATCTGCTGGTGCAGTTTAAGCCGGATCATGAGGGTGTTAAGCAACTGATTTTTAAATTGCAGGATGAGCTGGCAACTCGGAGCTGGCTCAGTACCCAGGAAAGAAATGCCCTGTTTAAGACTGGTATTGCCTTAATGAATAATAATAATGAATCCTGGCAGGCATTTATACGCAATCAGTCCGGAACATTAAAAATAAAAAATGTGGGCGATTTTCGTTATTCGCTCAAACAGGATGAAATTTTAACAGGTCTTCATCTTCAGTCTCAAAGTAAATTGCCACTGTATATTGAATATGCAGTGGGCGGATATACGCAAACACCGCCAGAGCAGCAAACCGATCATTTTAGTATTACTCGAAACTATTATAATGATAAGGGAGAACATATCATTCCACAAAAGCTTGCGGTGGGTGATGTGCTGATTGTAGAACTGACCATCCATTCAAAACAGCGTATTCAGGATGCTCTGGTAGTGGACTTGTTACCCGCCGGTTTTGAGCTGGAAAACCAGAATCTTGCACATAGTTTAAAACTGGGCGATTTTACTATTGGCTCAAAATCCATCAGTGACCGAATATCCACATCGGCTATTAAGTATCAGCAATGGCGTGATGATCGTTATATTGCCGCACTGGATATACAGGGTTATGGTACTCAACGACTGTATTATCTGTTACGGGCAGTAACACCGGGTATCTATCAGGTGCCGGCACCCTATGCCGAGGATATGTATCGCCCCTATATTCGGGCTATTGGAGAAACTACAGAAGCACAGACTATTGTAAATCGTTTCTGATTAAAGTCTGATGAAAACTTTATTGTATTTTTTCACTAATGTTCTTAAAGGCCTGCTGTTAATACTGGTACTATTTATTGGTGCCGATTATTTTATGCCGCTGGATGTTGAACAGTTTAAGCAGCATAAGTTTGCCCGGCTGATAGTGGCAGAAGATGGTACCCCCTTAAGAGCATTTGCTGATCCGCAAGGTATATGGCGTTATCCGGTCAGTCTGGAGCAAGTATCACCTCGTTATATTAATACTCTGATCAATTATGAAGACCGCTGGTTCTGGTATCATCCCGGTGTTAATCCACTGGCAATTTTAAGAGCCAGTGTGCAGAACCTGTTTAACGGCCGGATTATTTCCGGTGGTTCTACTCTGACCATGCAGGTGGCGCGTATTATTGAGCCTCATCCGCGCACCATAAGGGGTAAACTAAGACAGATTTTCAGAGCCTTACAGCTGGAATGGCATTATAGTAAAAAGCAAATACTGACCCTTTACCTTAACTTTGCACCCTTTGGTGGTCCGCTTGAAGGAGTAGAAGCTGCCAGTTTTGCCTATCTGAATAAATCTGCCAGGGAACTGAGTGTGGCAGAAGCCGCTTTGTTAAGTGTACTACCTCAGTCACCCACCCGATTCAGACCGGACAAGCATCCCCAACGGGCTACTCAGGCAAGAAATAAAGTACTGGAGCGTTTATATCAGTTTGGTATATTAAGCCGTGTCCAGGTTGATGATGCCAGACAGGAAATAGTCGTGCCACAGCTGGAAGCGCAGCCTATGATAGCTCCTGTACTGACCCGGCGTTTAAAAAATCAGGTGCCTGACAATGGCGTGTTAACTACCACCATTGATATTAATCTACAGAGAATACTGGAGTCGCTGGTAAAAAATTACGCTTATTCATTAGTGGACAAAACTTCTGCGGCCATACTGGTGGTTGATCATAATAGCATGGCTGTTAAAGCCTATGTTGCATCCGCTGATTTTTTTGATCGTAGGCGCCATGGACAGGTGGATATGATCCGAGCCATACGTTCCCCCGGTTCCACTTTAAAGCCGTTTTTATATGCCCTGGCAATGGATCAGGGGCTGGTCAGTTCTCATTCTATGCTGAGGGATGAAGCTATCAATGTGTCCGGTTATAAACCTGAAAACTTTAGTGGTCATTTTTCCGGTGCCGTCAGTCTCAGTGAAGCGCTGCAGCGTTCTTTAAATATCCCGGCAATTCAGGTGCTGCAGTTTCTGGGGCCGGGATATTTTATGAGCAGTCTGGAAAATGTTGATTTAAAATTGTATCTGCCGGCCAGTGCACGCAGTAATCTGGCCATTATTTTAGGCGGTGCCGGGCTTCAGATGGAAAAACTGGTGCAGGCATATACTGCTTTTTCAAGAGGAGGGCGAGTTGCACAACTAAGGTATCTGGCCAGGCCTTCAGGCAAAGATGACAGTAAAGCAATAAAATCACGTTTTCTTATGTCGGAAGGGGCTGCCTGGATTGTCAGGGATATCCTGTCACAAATACGGGAACGTCAGCCTCTGGCCAACATGATCCGTCGATCCACCCGGCTGGCCTGGAAAACAGGGACCAGCTATGGTTTCAGAGATGCCTGGGCAATAGGTATGACGGATGATTATACCATTGGTGTCTGGACAGGGCGTCCGGATGGGACACCGGTACCGGGACAGTTTGGAGCCAGAACCGCCATACCCTTATTAAATGAAGTGGTTCAGGTCTTGCCTCAATTAAATAATAAGAACATTATGTCTATGCAGCAGCCGGACTCTGTCAGCCGGCAAACCATCTGCTGGCCAGGAGGAAAACTGCTGGCTGAAACCCCTGAGCAGGAATGCCGAAAAATACAGAGAAGCTGGGTGTTAAATCAGACCATTGCGCCAACTCTTGCCAGCAGTCCTAAAATAGAAGATGCCCTGCAGGAATTGAAAATAACCTCTGTTGATGATGAGACGTATTTAAGTACGCCGCCGGAGGCAGATCAACCGGTGATTATCAATCTGGCTGTCAATAACAGCAGTAATGGCATTTTCTGGTTTATTAATGGACAGCCGGTTAATTATAAGCCGGTGTATCATAGTATTTCCTATACCTTTAAAGACTCAGGTGCTTATCAGATCAGTGCTATAGACCGTACCGGTAAAGTGGCTCAGGTGAGAATACATATCAGGCATACTTTATAAGTTCCCGGTATATGCTCATTGCCTGTGCCTGTAATGACTTAGTAGCGTCTAAAACGACTTGGGTAATAAGGTGGCGGACTGGGATACCCGTTTGAACGGCCGCGGTATTGGTCACTCTGATAAATCGGGTCTCCGCGGCCATAAGTATCCATCCACATGGAGTTGTTGGCACGGCGACGCGCCTGATCCAGTTCCTTGCGGGAATAACGGTGTTCAGGTGAAGGGTAGTTTTTTTCCAGATCATACCAGGCATCACCATAACTGCGCCGACCATCGGCGGAACTATTGGTCAGGCTGATAAGGCTCAGGATGAGTGCGACTCCTGTCATCAGTATTTTCATATTTACATGCCTTCTGCTTGTTATCAATCTAAGCATAGTAAAAAACAGCTATAATGACCAGAGTAGAGGATAAAATCTGTGAACGGGGTTATTTATTTTCCCCACACTCACTTTTTAATAATATGCTAACTATTGTATATAAATTACCGTATCTGCCTGCAGTGCCTGTGTTTTCGGGGATGTTCTAGTATATCCATGTTTTCATAAACCCCATAAACACAGGTTGATTCAGTTTCATCAACCCTGTTGATTGAAGATAAATGAATGACCCTATACCCTGGAACTGGCGACTATAGAATCCTTTTTTTAAATGATTATCTGGATCAAAACGACGGTAAGGTAGACTTTATTCACGGTGATGAAGTGGTTAATGAACTGGGTGTTAAGGAAGGTAATATGGGCTTTTTCTTCCCGCCCATATCCAAACGCAGCCTGTTTAAAACAATTATTTTTGACGGAGCCTTACCCAGAAAAACCTTTTCTATGGGGG
>JALVAL010000336.1 GCA_027011205.1 Gammaproteobacteria bacterium | reverse complement strand
GAGTAAAGCTAAACCCGCAAAGAAGAAAACAGCCGCTAAGAAAAAAGTCGTCAATAAGAAAAAAGTTACATCCAGGAAGAAGGTTGTCAGTAAGAAAAAAGCAGTTGCTAAAAAGAAGGTTGCCAGCAAGAAAAAAGCAGTCGCTAAAAAGAAGGTTGCCAGTAAGAAAAAAGCAGTCGCTAAGAAGAAGGTTGTCAGCAAGAAAAAAGCAGTCGCTAAGAAGAAGGTTGTCAGCAAGAAAAAAGCAGTCGCTAAAAAGAAGGTTGTCAGCAAGAAAAAAGCAGTCGCTAAAAAGAAGGTTGTCAGCAAGAAAAAAGCAGTCGCTAAAAAGAAGGTTGTCAGTAAGAAAAAAGCAGTCGCTAAAAAGAAGGTTGTCAGCAAGAAAAAAGCAGTCGCTAAGAAGAAGGTTGCCAGTAAGAAAAAAGCAGTCGCTAAAAAGAAAGTTGTCAGTAAGAAGAAAGTAGCGGCAAAGAATAAGACTGTCAGTAGAAAAAAGGCGGTGACCAGGAAAAAAACTAAAATGAGAAACAAGTAAACCCAGTCCCCGCCTAAAAAGACGAGGCTTTTGGGAAATAGTTTGTCACCTCTGCAATTCTCGACCTTAAGGACAGGGTCTTACGAGGTGCTGGGTAAATAAACAGGGGCTGAAAGGCCCCTTTTTGTTGTCTATGGAAAAATTTCAGCGTTCTGTATAAAATTACTTGATTTATATTAAACAGTGTTTTATTATTTGATCGTCCGACTATTGGGAACTAATAATGACTCTTTATGATATTAAACCGCAATTTCAATCTCTTTTACGTCCTTTGGTAAAGCGACTGGCAAAAGCTGGAACTACGGCCAATCAGGTAACCATTACCGCAGCAGTGGGATCTATTGTTGTGGGTGGAGTCTTAACAGGATTTTCTCATCTTGAATATCTGTTTCTTGCTTTACCTGTCTGGATGTTTATACGCATGGCATTAAATGCAATAGACGGTATGCTGGCGCGTGAATTTGGGCAGAAGAGTCATTTAGGGGCTTATTTGAATGAAATTTGTGATGTTATTTCTGATACAGCCCTGTTTCTACCCTTTGCTTTTATAGCACCTTTTTCAGATATCAGTGTTTATCTGGTTATTTTCCTGGCTATGCTCAGTGAATTTGTCGGCGTTCTGGGCTTGAGTGTGGGAGCCTCACGACGTTATGACGGTCCTATTGGTAAAAGTGACCGGGCGCTTATTTTTGGTGTGTTAGGCCTGTGGGTTGGTAGTGGTATAGCTATTCCTGAGAGCCTGTTCTGGATCATGCCTGTTTTGGGTATACTTTTAAGCATCACCATTTTTAATCGTATTCAAAGTGGACTTAAAGAAATTCAATTCAAACGGGTGGATATATGATCCATATCAATCAGCCCAGGCATCTGCAACTGGAAATGATTGCCCGCTCTTTAAGCGCCAATATCACCGGGTGCTTCATCTAGCGGAAAAGGGGTCTGATTGTCCAGCCAGGCTTTCCACTGGGTATGATGAGTGACATCAATGCCTTCTGCAGTGGCACTAGTCTGTAAATGTTTTTGCAGATCGGACATCAGCTCTGAGTCCATTAATTCAAAATGGGCCTGTACATTGGCATGAAGTATATTATAAATCAGCTTCAGTTCAGTTAGAGAATAATCGCTTATTGTTTTCATGATGGTACTTTTTAGAGGCTTGTTCAGAAGAGCAGCTATAATAGCATAAATTTGTCGTATGGCATGTGCTTTTGTATACTGAAAAATATAATTAAGATTTAATCTAACAGGAACAGGCTTGCGCACTTCCATTCGCTTTAAAATTATTTTACTGACAGTATTGCCCATAGCTGTGATCTATCTGCTGATCTTCGGTTTTGGGGTTTATCAGATCCATCTGCATTCGATTCAGGATGTAGAAGAAGCCATGCGTCGTGTGACACAGCAATATGCCGGGGTATTTTCAGGCTTTTTACGGGAATCGGCTCAGATTGCCCGTTCAACAGCTGCTGTCATTGAGCAAAATCCCAATATTCCTGATCATCAGTTATTTGCTCAGGTTAAATCCAACTTACGTCATAATCGAATTGTCTATGGCAGTGCTATTGCATTTGAGCGTGATCCGGCATATGACAATGAATTGTTTGCTCCTTATGCCTATCGTGCCGGCGGACGTATACAGACGTTGGATATTGCTGATGTTACCGACTATACCTCCGGTCACTGGCAATGGTGGGATCAGGCTAAACTGTCCCGTCATCCTATCTGGACCGATCCTTATTTTGATAAAGGTGTGGGCAATATTATTATGGCTACTTATGCGGTGCCGTTTTTTTATAAACGACAGTTTAAAGGAGTGGCTACCGTTGATGTGCAATTAGAGATCCTGGAACAGAATGTGGATCAGCGGGTGGATAGAGAACTGGATTTATTAATTGTTACCCGTAAAGGTGAATACGTTTATCATCCCGATCCATCGCAGATAATGACTAATTCAATTTATGAAGATGCCGAACGATATAAACGCCCGTCCATTAAGGAACTGGCAGATAAAATGACCTCTGGACAAAGGGGGGTTATGCAAATTGACGGCTGGGATACCGATACCCGTTTATGGGTGGCCTATTATCCTATTGCCAGTACTGAATGGAGTATTGCGGTGCGGGTTCCGGAAGATGTCGTGCTGGCCAGAGTGCGTAAACAGGGTATGCAGATTGCTGCAGTCTTACTGGTTTCACTATTATTAATTCTGCTAACCGTCTGGCTGGTTATTGGTAAGATCACTCAGCCTCTGGCACGCCTGACGGCCGGGGTAAAATCAGTTGCGGAAGGTAATCTGGATGCCGTGGTTGAAGTGAACAGTAATGATGAAATTGGACTGCTGGCAGAAAGTTTTACTGATATGGCCGCCAGGCTGAGTAAACGTGAACAGGATATTCGTAAGGCGCGTTCCGAAGGTTTCAGTCGGATGGTTCAGGGTTTAAAAGGCCGTTATTTTTATTTTACCCAGGAAAAAAGTGGCCAGATATCCTACGTCAGTCCCTCGGTGCAGGACATACTGGCTTATACTCCGGATGAATTTCAGAACTTTTTTAATGAGTATGTGGTGCAAAGTTCGCTTAATGAGCATGCTGAGCAAATGATTCAGCTTACTCTCAGGGGTGAACAGCAGGAAGCCTTTGAAATGGAGATCCGTGATCGCAAGGGTGAACTGATGCGCTTTGAAGTGATTGAAGTGCCAGTAAAAGATGAAAAAGGCGATATCATTGCTCTGGAAGCCATGGCTCATGATATTACCGAACGAAAACGCGAAGAAGAAAAATTCCGGGTATTATTTGAAAGCTCCTCGCAAGCTAATTTGTTGTGTTCAGATGAGGGAATTCTAGATTGTAATCGTGCCTTTCTGGCACTGTTTGGGTTTAGTGATAAAAATGAAGTACTGGGCTCACGCCTTTACTCTCTGGCACAGCCTGTTCAACCAGACGGCAGAGCAGCCTTTGATATTATTAATAAATTAATGGAACAGGCCAATCAAAGCGGCTATCAACAATATGAACTGGTATTTGAACGAATGAACGGTGAACCTTTCCCGACAGAGATCATTCTGACCGCTGCGACCATGAATGACAAACCGGTATTTATTGCTATCTTACAGGACTTAACAGAAAGAAAACTGACTGAACGGGAAATAATTAATGCCAAAGAAGCGGCAGAGGAAGCCAATAAAGCAAAAAGTGAGTTTCTTTCCAATATGTCACATGAGTTAAGAACCCCTTTAAACGGTGTGCTGGGTTATGCCCAGATTCTGCAAAATGACCAACAGGTCACCAGTGAACAAATGGAGAACCTGGATGCGATTAAAAGCTGTGGCCATCATCTGTTGACACTGATCAATGATGTACTGGATTTATCCAAAATTGAATCAGGAAATATGGAATTTAATATAGCTCCCATTGATTTATCTGAGCTGATTAAAGGTGTCTATGATATGGTGTCACACCGTGTATCCGCTAAAGGTCTGATATTGAACCTGGAGGTGCAGAAAAGTTTACCCAGAGGAATACAGACCGATGCTACTAAATTACGCCAGGTACTTATTAATCTGCTGGGTAATGCGGTCAAATTTACTCATAAAGGAAGTATTACTCTAAAGGTCTATGAGGATGTTATTGCAGATATTGATGATATTTCAGAAGCTGCCATTCGTTTTGTAGTAGAGGATACGGGGATTGGTGTACCGGAAGATAAACAGCATACTATTTTTGATGCCTTTAAACAGGCTAAAGATGGTATAGATGCCGGGGGAACCGGGCTGGGGCTGGCTATCAGCCAGCGGCTGGTGAAGGAAATGGGAGGTACCAGCATTACTCTCAAAAGTACTTATGGACAGGGCAGCAGCTTTTCATTTGCCCTGCCCCTGGTTGAAGTCAGTGATGTAGAATTATTGATCCCTCTGCAGGATGCTTTTGATGCTGCTGCTATTCCACATCTTCCTGATGGTGTGAAAATGACAGCACTGATTGTCGATGACCGGGAAACTAACCGGGATATTCTCAAACGTTTACTGGAAGCTGCCGGTTTTAATATTATACTTGCAGTAAATGGTAAAGAAGCGGTTGAAATGACACTTGAACATCATATTAATCTGGTATTAATGGATATTCGTATGCCGGAAATGGATGGTATTACGGCGACCCATAAAATTCGTGAACAGATAAAACAGCAGACCGAACCCTGGAATATTATTATTATTGCCGTTACTGCAAGTGTATTCCCAGAGTTTAAAGATCAGATTCTGGTGACCGGAATGGATGATTTTATTGCCAAACCCTTTAAAATTACTCAAGTGTTCAGCAAAATAGAGCAGCATACCGGGATAAAATTTGTTCGTGAAAATAAATCAATGCTGCTCAATAATGAGCAGGAAAAGAATATCAGCCCTAAACAGCCCATTGAATTGCAGGAAATACTGTCTTTATTAGAACGGCTGCGTGCTGCCAGTGAACTGGGTGATATTGGTATGATACAGGAAATATATAAAACGATTCGCACCGCCGACAGTATTCCCGATGATTTAAACAGGCAGTTATCCAGTATGATTAAACAGTTTGATTTTACCGGCATAGAGCAGATACTGAAAAAAATGATAGCGGGTATCAAGGCTCTTATGAGTGGAGATGAGCGTCCTTAATGGACCGGGAAATACAATAATGAACAGTTCCAGACAATCACAGATGGTTCAGGAGACCCTCCTGCTGGTAGATGATAATCCAACCAATCTGCAGGTGCTCTATCAGACTCTTGAAGGGCGGGGTTATAAGCTGCTACTGGCTAAAAATGGTGAAGATGCACTTAATATTGTGGCTAAAGTACATCCGGCTTTGATCCTGCTGGATATTATGATGCCGGGTATGGATGGATATGAAATCTGTCGTCGTATAAAAAATAACCCTGAACTATCTGATTCAGTGGTGATCTTTCTGTCTGCACTGGATGATGTTGAAGATAAGGTCAAAGGCTTTTCAGTCGGGGGCGTGGATTATGTATCCAAACCTTTTCAGGCAGAAGAGGTTATCGTCAGAGTTGAAACCCATATTAAAATTCGCCAGCTGGAACAGACTCTGGCGCGTAAGAACAGGCAGCTGGAAGAAGATAATGCTATTATCCTGGAGTCTATGGGGGAAGGCCTGCTGGGAGTGGATAAAGAAGGGCTTATTACCTTTGTAAACCCTGCGGGTGAGCAAATTACCGGCTGGTCTGAAGCCGATATGACCGGTAAAAATTTTCATGATTTATTAATGCATACCGATCAGAACGGTTATCGATTCCCCAGAGAAGAAAATAAGCTGCTGTTAACCCTGCAGGATAAACAGGTGCGTCATAGTGACAATGATATTTTCCAGACCAGAGACGGACTGGCGATACCGGTAGAATTCACTGTCACGGCAATAGAGGGTGAAACAGATGTCAGCAGTGCCTGTGTGGTTTTTAAGGATATCTCACAGCGTAAAGTACATGAGCAGGCATTAAATAATGCCCTGAAAACAGTTAAAGAATTAAAGGAAAAATTACAGGCTGAAAATATTTATCTGCAGGAGGAAATTCGCAGTGAACAGAATTATGGTGAAATAATCGGTCAGAGTGAGGCTCTGAAAAAAACCATGGAAGAAGCCCGGCAGGTGGCTGTCACCGATACTACGGTATTAATTAATGGCGAATCCGGTACTGGCAAGGAATTCATGGCAAGAGCCATTCACCAGTTCAGCTCACGTAAGGATCGACCCTTAATTAAGGTAAACTGTGGTGCAATTGCGGAATCTCTGGTGGAAAGTGAATTGTTTGGTCATGTAAAAGGTGCTTTTACCAGTGCTGTCAGTGACCGGACCGGACATTTTGAACTGGCGGATAAAGGCACTATTTTTCTGGATGAGATTGGTGAACTGTCTCTGGATGTACAGGTTAAATTATTACGGGTTTTGCAGGAACAGGAAATTCAGAGAGTCGGCAGCGGTGAGGTGATTGAAGTGGATGTGCGGATTATTGCAGCAACCAACCGGGACTTAAAACAAATGGTTGATGAAGGCCGGTTCCGCATGGACTTATTTTATCGTCTGAATGTTTTTCCTCTTACAGTACCTACTTTACGGGAACGTAAATCTGATATCCCTCTGCTGCTGTCCAAATTTTTAAACCGCTTGAGCAGCAAACTGGGTAAGCCGCTGAAAGCAGTTTCTGAAGTCAGTATGGAACTGTTAATGGATTATGACTGGCCGGGAAATATTCGTGAACTGCAGAACGTGCTTGAGCGATCCGCAATTCTGGCTCGTAGTGAAGTTGTAGAAGTGGATGATGCTCTGGTACCTGTAATCCGTAATAAGCTGATTATTTCTTCTGATAATGCCGATGGTGGAGCCCGTTTTAAAACCCTGGCAGAGAATGAAAAAGAGTATATTATCAGTGTGCTGGAAAAACTGCACTGGGTAATAGGGGGTAAAAAAGGTGCCGCAGAAGTTCTGGATATACCCTCCAGCACCCTGCGTTCAAAAATGAAAAAACTGGGTATTGAACGGCCTGAATAAATGCCAGAGAAAAAAAGCAGGATTAAATCCTGCTTTTCTGGTGACTATTTATACTTTCATATATTTTCGAATATTATTTCTGTAAATGTTATTTTACTGGATATTTTAAGCCATTTTATTGGTATGCTGCTTTGGCGAATTGTTACTCAGCAGAACCAGTGCAGTGCCGGCTGCAAAACCAATCAGGACATTAAGCCACTGGAAATCATTATTCCAGACAAACTGGTCAATTAATGAACAGGCAATAGCAAAAAATGTTGCAGTTGTGAGTATTGTCAAAAGTTTTTTCATATATTGTTCTCCAGGCTGCTCTTATATTTAACTGATAATCCGTACTGTTAAAGATTATCAGTTAAATACGATGCCAATGATTATTATTTATCATTAACTTCAATTTATGGAACTAGTGTAACGCGGCCAGCTTTTAAAAGATGTAGGGAAATTCTGAAAATTGAGTAGTATATCCTATCATTTTTTCCTTATATTATAAGGGATCATAGCTGTTTTTCATTGCCAATTTATGACAAAATACTTTTTTCCCAAAAAAGTAAACGGATATGCTTGATACCATAAAAACTGTAGAAACCCCTGAAGGTGTGGAATTACCGCTTAGTTGTGCTGGTTTTTATGTGCGCAGTATTGCCTGGCTGCTGGATGCTCTGATTCAGGGGCTTATATTGCTGCTGCTGGGTATTGCTCTGCCTTCCATGGGCGAATTTGGTATGGGTTTGTTTCTAATCGCCCTTTTTGTTATTAACTGGTTTTATCCGGTACTGTTTGAAATTTATATGAACGGTCAGACGCCGGGTAAGCGCATAATGAAAGTTCAGGTGTTATTAATGGATGGTACTCTGGTCAACTGGGGAGCCTCGATGCTCAGGAATCTGCTCAGGACGGTGGATTTTCTGCCATTTTTCTATGTCCTGGGCTTTATTTCCATGCTGTTCAGCAAGGATTTTCGGCGTCTGGGTGATCTGGCGGCGAATACGATTGTGGTTTATAAGCGGGTGCTGAAAAACCGTCCGGAGATACCGGAAGTACAGGCTGTTGC
>JALVAL010000335.1 GCA_027011205.1 Gammaproteobacteria bacterium | reverse complement strand
TTATTAAATCTGACGGCTCAAAATACTTACCTGTATAATAATATTAATACCCGTTATATTCTGGATTTAAACAATGTCAACACTGTGGTATTACAAAATTCACTGGCTTTACGTTCTGAACTATCCGCACTGGATTTGAATACCAATATTAATGGTCAGAGTCATTCCCTGGAACTGGATGCTGCCCGAATTAATCTGGATAATATGGATGTGTATTCACTTGAAATCAGTAAAAGTAATAGCCAGACCCTGTTAGCTGGTGATATCAGTACTCAGTCCAGTATCGATTTTGCCAGAGGTTCTTCACTGACTTTGTTGCAGGACAGCAATATCAGTGGTAATAAAAATATTAAACTGGCAGACCAGGTAAATGGTCAGTATGTGTTGGATATCAATAGTATAAATGGTGATATTCTGTTAGGAATGATTGATATTAAACAATTACAGCTTACAGGAAAGGTTTATCTAAACAATAATGTTACTACACAACAAACCCTCGATTTCAGTTCAAATCAGGTTTATTTAAATGATGATGTAGTATTAACCAGCCGAGATGGCAATATTAATCCGGGTAATCAATTAAATGGCAACAGTAAAACATTATCACTTAAAGCAGAAAAAATCCAGCTTGATAACTTGAATAATTTATCCTCGCTTGATATTGAAGCGCAAAAACTGAATATTTTAGATGATGTTTCTGTGACAAATATTATTAACCTGTCAAAAGTAGAACAGTTGATATTGACTGGTGATCTTAGCTTAAGCACAGCCGCTCAAATTAAATTACCGACCATAGTCAGTAGTCAATCAGCAGGTCAGTATTCGATCTTTTTATCTGCTGATTATATAAATGTAGGACAATTAGGTATCAATGGTCATGAATTAAACAGTGTTTCAACTGCGGCCAGTCAGATGGAAATAAACGGTACGGTTAAAACTACAGGAGAAATTGATTTTCAAGCCGTTAAAAATTTGATCATTGATAATACGGTTACCCTGGATTCGTCATCAGGTGATGCTGATGTTTTACTGGGAATGACACAGGTGAAAGGTGATAATCTTCGTATTAATTCAGGCAATGGTAACGTTGAACTGGGTGAGCTGGATGTTAATTTGAATGAACTGGCTGTTAAAAGCAGTGAGCTTATTATAAAGGGTCGTCATATTAGTGCGACCAATAAGATTGATTTTTCAAAGGTGGATTCAATTCTTATAAACCAGAATGTAAGCCTGGAAACTGTTCAGAATAGTAATAAAACTTCTTCTATACTTCTTGGTGATGTGGTTTCTGAAACTGCTTTACTGGATCTGGAACTGAAATCCGATATGGTATCTATTCAGTCATTAACGAAAGGAGCTTTATCAGGGGCCATTGTTATTGATGCCAAAGAAATAAATATAAATAAAAATATTTCAGCCAGACATGATATTGAGTTGAAAGCATCAGAAATATATCTTAATAATAACATAATGATCTCATCAGTTAATGGTGCTGTTGATCTTTCAAAGTCAGTATTATTTGGAAATTCGAATGATTTATCTATAAAGAATCAATCGGGTAATATTCAACTGGGCAGAGTGTCAGGTGTCAATAATTTATATTTATCAACGACGGGTATAACTAGCCTGAATAATGTTGTTGATACCTATGGTAAACAGGATTTTACAGGTGTAAGAGAGCTGCAGGGAAATTTAATCAGGCTACACAGTCAATTCGGTAGTATATCTGTTAATAATATAATAGCAGACGAATTAAATGTTTCTGCCAGCAATAAAATTAATATTAAAGGTGATGTTAAGATCACTAATGAACTATCGTTAGAATCTCGGGATGAATCAATTGTTATGGAATTACCTGCCAGACTGGATGCCGCCGTTATTAATCTCGCTGCCGGAACTGATATGCAGATAAGTTATATGAAAGGGAGCAATATAAGTGTGGTTGCGAATAATGGTTCATTCAGTATTATTCCTGTTTCCGGATATAATATCGAAGGCGGAACAGCTCGTTTTAAAGTTAAAAATAATATAGGTAGCTTACAATTTCCGGTAAATATTAATATTAATCACCTGCTTGTTGAAGCTGCTGCCAATACTGTAGTTAATGGTTTTTTTCAACATCAGAATATTCAGGGTAAAACCCGGTTTGTTATGCCGGAACTGGAATTTCTGGCATTGTCAAATGGCTATTATTTAGATGTTGAAGACTTTACAACAATTGATAATGGAATATTTCTTAAGGGCGTTAATCTTTTTTCGGTTTCAGATGATGCAGTTTATATT
>JALVAL010000334.1 GCA_027011205.1 Gammaproteobacteria bacterium | reverse complement strand
AATCTTATCTTTGCCACTTAAATATAATTAACTATCGCTATATGCCGTGCAATAACCCGGAATCAGTTCAAACCAGTGAAGGTGTATTTTATCTGGAAAATATTGATCATAAACAGATCCTGCGCACATTTTTACGCCTCAACAGTATCCGTCTGAGCCGAACCAGAGACTCGCTAACCCGCAGGCAACTGGATTTTTTACAGCTTCTGCCCTTATTATTTCATATTAATCATCCCTTATTACCAGGCTTTGTATCCAGTCAGTGCCCTTCTGGGATCCCTAAATACAATCCTGACAAAGACTGTATCCGCCAGGCTCATCGACTGGCCAGATCCTTTGAATACAAACGCCGGGCTTACCGCCAGTATGATATTTATGCCCTGTATTTTATGGGTAGTACCGGAACCATTGCCTATTCAGATAAAAGTGATTTTGATGTCTGGGTCTGTCATCGGGAAGACTTATCAGCACTGGAGTTAAAAGAATTACAGCTAAAATCCGAACGTATTACCCAGTGGTGCTATGACTTTAATCTGGAAGTGAATTTTTTTCTGGTCAATACCGAACATTTTCGTGAAGGAAAAATTGACCAGCTGTCAACTGAAAGCAGCGGCACCACCCAGCACCTGTTATTGCTGGAGGAATTTTATCGTACTTCTATTTTACTGGCTGGCCGATATCCTGTCTGGTGGATGGTACCACCGGAGTTCGAACGGGACTACGACCAGTATGTAGCTCATATTACCCATAAAAGACTGATTAATGAGCACGACACCCTGAACTTTGGTGCTGTCAATAATATTCCAGCCGAGGAATTTTACGGCGCTACGCTATGGCATATCTATAAGGGAATTGATTCCCCCTATAAATCGATATTAAAACTGCTGTTAATGGAATGTTACGCACATGAACACCCTGATATTGATCTGTTGAGTATGCGCTTTAAACGGGAAATTTACCGTACCGCTATAAAACGAGGCAAACTGGATATAGATGCTATTGACCCCTATATTATGATGCTCGATAAAATTACCGGACATCTGCACAATGAAGACAGCCTGAATCGCCTGGAACTGGCCAGACAATGTCTTTATTTAAAGGTTAATGAATCCCTGAGCCAGTTAAAAAATTCGCCCGCTCATGAATGGCGACAGAAAATCATGCTTAAACTGGTTAAATCCTGGCACTGGAAACATCTCAAACTGGTGTCTCTTGATCGACGTTCACAGTGGAAAATTGATGAAATTAAGGAAGAACATAAGAATATTATTGATGCGCTGACTTTTAGTTATCGCAAGCTGTCTGATTTTTTCCGATATCAGAACAAAGACATCCGTATCAGCAAACGAGATTTACACATACTGGGCCGAAAACTCTATGCTGCCTTTGAAAAAAAAGCCGGTAAGGTGGAACTGATCCACCATGAAGACAAGATTGACCTGCATGAAACTCATATTTCATTACACCCGATCAATCATGATGAAAACATACCATCTATCAGTGATATCAATGGCTGGGCCATGTATATTGGGGCTTTTAACAGCATTGACCAGAAAACGCCGACCCCGGTAAAAAAATCCACCAGCCTGATTAAACTGTTGTGCTGGGGTTATTTTAACCGGGTTCTATCCAGCCGCAGTAATTTTGTACTGAGCAAACATCTGGATATTTTAACGGTAAGGGAAATTAAACAGATCATTGATGCGCTGGAACAGACTTACCCAGCTGCCTCACCCGGTTATGCCAGTACCAGTGAACTGGTTAAACCAGCTCAGCTGGATTTGAATATTCTATTTCTTAATATTGGTCTGGATCCATTTCTGTATAACCACCCCTCTGGTACCCAGATTGCCACCCGTCAGACCGATGCTCTGAATTTTGGCGGATTGCATGAAAATCTGTTGTTAAGTATTGATCAGGTGCTGCTCACCAGCTGGCGGGAAATCATGACCCAGCATTTTAAGTATGAAAATGGGCTGCTGGAATGTCTATGCCAGTATTTAAAGTGGAACCATGAAACCGATATTGCATTGAACAGCCCGATTCCCAGACGACCTACCCGGGTTTGCTGTTTTTCTTCCGTACGGGGCGAGGCTATTTCCAGACGCATAAGCCAGCTCTTTAACGAAATTCTAGATAGTTTTCATGGACAAAAAAATGCCTTTTCCACCCGATTTTTATTTGCCATTGAAGAAAGTTTCTATCTCATCTGGCAGGAGCAAAAAGGACCCCGGTATCAGAATATTCCGGATCAGAAAGAATTATTTCGGGAACTGGGCTATCCATTAC
>JALVAL010000333.1 GCA_027011205.1 Gammaproteobacteria bacterium | reverse complement strand
GATGACAATGGAAAACGCCGGGTAACAACAAATAATCTTTCATTACCATTGCATTTTAATATTTCGCATTCTGGAAAAATGATTGTAATGGCAATCGCATGTGACGTCGTGATTGGCGTTGATGTTGAAAACACATCTCGCGAATATCATTCAAAATCCATTATTGATAATTCATTCTCAAAGAATGAAATTGAGCATCTCAACAAGCTGAATCCCATGTACCGAAACAATAGTTTTTTCGAAATATGGACGCTAAAAGAGTCCTATATAAAAGCACGGGGTCTGGGTCACGCCCTTGAACTGGATAAATTCGGTTTTTATTTTACTGACAACGCCAACATTAATATTTAATTTGATGAAAAATACATTGTGGATAAACAAGATGAATGGCAATTTTGGCAAATTGAGCCATCTACCGGCTACAGACTGGCGATCTTAAGGACGAGGTCTTACGAGGTGCCGGGCAAACCGACTGCCTGCCACTTTCATCCTGTCTTGGGTGTTTCTACCTGGATCTGAGGATTATTTTGTAATAATTTATTAGTATCATAGTGACAACCAGCTTTAAGCAACTGATAAATTCCCTCTACAGGCAAAGGACGTGAAAAATAATAACCCTGAATAAAAGGACATTTCATTGCTTTTAGGCGATTCAATTGCTCTTCTGTTTCCACCCCTTCTGCCACGATATTCATTTTTAAATCACGGGCCAGCAGCATTAATGTTCTGACCAGTTGCAGACCTTTACCTTCAGAACCCATATCCTGAATAAAATCCTTATCAATTTTCAAAATATCAAAATCAAATTCCTGCAGATAGGTTAACGAGCAATAACCCTTGCCAAAGTCATCAATACTCAATGAAATACCGCTTTCACGGATTTTTCTAATGACCTTATTAACCCGATCTATGTATCCTATTAATGCAGTTTCCGTTACCTCAAGATTAAGCTTGTTTCGGGTCATCCTGGTTTTAGATATTATGGCTTCTATTTTGGTATGCAGATTTTCATCTACCAGCTGCACACCAGAAAGATTAACCGCAATACTAAATTCCTGATCCGGATTAAATTGCAGGCTCCATTCACGCACCTGATGACAGGCTTGCTCAAGAACCCATAAGCCCAGTTCCTTAATCTGTCCCGTGTGTTCTGAAATCGGGATAAAACGTTCAGGGGAGACAAATCCAAGTGTAGGATGCTGCCAACGTAATAAGGCTTCAAAACCTTCGATGCTCTGTTTCTGCAGATCAATAACAGGCTGATAATAGACCTCCATTTGCTGTTTTTCAATGGCGCTGCGAAGGTCATTTTCAATTTTCATTGTTTCAATAGCAAAGGCATGCATTTCAGGATTAAAAACATAAATCTGTCCTTTACCTAAAGATTTAGCGCGATACATGGCAATGTCAGCATCTCGGATCATATCATCACTATGCTTATAATGATCCAGTATCATACAGATACCAATACTGGCATCGGTAAAAATTTCATCGCCATCCACATCAAACGGTTTTTTAAAGGAATCGAGAATTCGTTCACTGACGGTAATGGCTTCTTCAAGCCCCTCTATATCTTCCAGTAACAGGGTAAATTCATCCCCACCCATGCGGGCAATTGTATCACCGGGACGAAGCAACTTATTAAGACGCCTCGCCAGAGCTCTCAATAACTTATCACCAACCCTATGTCCACGACTGTCATTAATATTTTTAAATCTGTCCAGATCCAGAAAACAAACTGCGAACTTATAATTTTGGTCCCGTTTAGCCTGTTTAAAGACTTGCTTAAGGCGATTTTTAAAAAGTGAAATATTGGGTAAATGGGTTAATTCATCAAACAGAGCCTTATAAGCAATCTGTGTTAACATCTGCTTGGTTTTATAAGCCATATAAAAAATAGTGAACAGCCCGATAATCCAGACCGCAATATGGGTAATTAAAATACTTCTGCCGGTATCTTTAGCTGCAGCTAAATAAGGTGCCAGGGGTATTGAAACACTCACCCCTCCACGTAAGTCACCATTTTTATAACCCAGAATACCATGGCATTTAACACAGCCTTTAGTCATATACATAGCTTTCATATAGCGCAAATAAGGCTGGCCGTTTATGGTCTGTTGTTCATAAACGTCATCTGTTTTCCCCGATTCAAAAAGACTCAGTGCTTTTAACTGCCATTTATCGTATAGTTCCGGCAAGCGTGCGTGATTTAAACTAATTTTAGCATTAAATTAGCCTCATGTTATAGACCAACAAACAGAGGCAAATATGGAATCATCAAATTCATTAACAC
>JALVAL010000332.1 GCA_027011205.1 Gammaproteobacteria bacterium | reverse complement strand
ACAGATACACAGCTACGATTGTTTGGTAAACCGAAAGTAAAGACTCAACGCCGAATGGGTGTGGCACTTGCTTTAGCTGATACAATAGAACATGCTAGAGAAAAAGCAAAAGCTTCTGCAAATAGCATTGAAATTGAATTTTAATACTTTTTCTGAGATTATTATTTCTTCTCTTATCATTAGAGAAAGAATTATTGAGGGTGTTTGAGCAGGTTTTCCAGATAACTATTTCTCTTATTTGTATGGCTTTTGTCTTTGATAATACGCTTGAAATCTGAAACTGAACCAACAATATGGATTTCACTTTCAGCACGGGTTATAGCTGTGTAAAGCCATGCTCGATCAACAATACGCCCATTCTTCAAAGCAATAATGATTCTTGGGAATTGTGAGCCTTGTGCTTTATGGAGTGTGATGGCATAACCAAGCTCCATACAATCAAGAACATCCTGCGTGACATCAATTTTTATTCCTGTATCAAGCTCTACACTACCCAGCACATCACCTGATTTTTCCGTTGATATTAGCTTGCCAAGGCTGCCATTTTGAAAATCATGCTCGTAATTGTTCTTGTTGAATAAAACAATATCTCCTTTTCGAAGATCTGAATAAAACCATTCACCATTAACTTCAATTTGAATGGGCTGACCTGTTTCATTAATACACTTTTGACATAGGTGATTGATGTGTTTTACTAATGATCTTGTTGGAGCCATTACACGAGAATTATATGGTGACTTGATATATAGCTCAGTGCATTTTTCTGCGACTTGTTTTTCAGAAACATCATGGAATGTAATTGCACCCGTAGAGAGGTTTTCAGGTATTTTTCCATCATTGATCACTTTTGAGTATTCGGGAATACCTGTCGAGTTTTTTTGGCGTTTTACAATGTCTAGTGTGGTGTTTGTAATTACACCGCTACTAACAACATCTGACAATACTTTTCCGCAGCCAATCGGTGGTAACTGATCAGGATCGCCAGTTAATAAAATATGCACAGATGGATGAATATGCGTGACTATTTTATACATGGTTGGTATGTCAATCATACTAGCTTCATCGATAACCAATAGATGCTTATCTATTCCATCTTTAGGTTCAATTGGCTTGCCATGTAGAAGGGCTGCAATAGTTGATGTATCAAAGCTAATAGACTCATGTAAACGCATAGCAGCTCGACCTGAAAGTGCTGTTGGATGTATCTTATAGCCAAGCTCGTGATATGCTTGCACTGCTGTTTTTAATACAGTAGTTTTGCCTGTTCCTGCACCACCTATGATAGATGCTACACCATTGTCTAAAGCCATGACTACCGCTTCTTCTTGTCGTTCAGTTAATTTATAAGGTAGTTCAGAAACAGCTTTCAAATAAGCATTATTAGTTTCATTGTTATACAAGTTGATCTGGTCGGTTAGAGCTAATAGCCGTTTAGCAACGACTAGTTCCATAATGTAGATTGCTGTTGGGTGATACGTTCCCTTTTCATAATTCAACATAAATTGTATTTTTTCATGGCCAGATACAAGAGCTTGTGCAGCAAGTTCCTTAGAATTCAGCAGTTTGTGTATATTATATTTAATGTCTTTTTGACTGGTATAGGTGTGACCTTTGTCTACCTCATTTTTAATAGCCGCCTCAAGTGCGGAGGAGAGGCGTTGTGTATTATCTGGTTTAGTATGAAAATGTTTGAAAGCTATATCATCAATATTAATAAATGACATACCGAAGCCTAAGAGTAAATAGGGATTCTTTTTAATATGAGCTATTGACTCGCTACCATGATGTTTGAATAGACGTTTTTGTATGTTGTACGGAACCCCAATGCTTGAAAGCCAGTTTGCATATTCAAGGTTTTTATACTTTTCAAAACCAGTATAAAGGGAAATAATTGATTCTGTAGTCAGAATGGCATTAAGATGATTTTTATTCATCTCAGTCTTGTCTCTGAGGATATTATAAACTTCACTGCCAAACATATCCCATAATTCACGTGCTTTACAGTCACCAATCCCTTTAAACTCAGAATCATCCGCAATAAAACGGATAAAGCTTTCACCTGAGTCAGGCATTAAACATTCAAATGTATCAGGTTGGTCATAGAGATGCTGTTTTAATGTATACCCATTTGAATCAACAGTTTTAAATTGTGGTTCACCAACAATTTTCCAGTGTTGACCGATAGATGGTTTTACAGGTAATTGTCGGGAATCAATGATAGCTGAGACAATGTATTTTCCACTATTAAGTCTGTAACTGTTTTTTTCAAGGGGGACACCTGTAAGAATGGCATAGTCATATTTC
>JALVAL010000331.1 GCA_027011205.1 Gammaproteobacteria bacterium | reverse complement strand
GATTTTTGCTGGTTAGATAATGCTGATCTGGTATCTCCTGCAAACTTATGCTACTATATATGAATTGTCGAATAAAGCTTATAGTTAGTCTTTTCCCTTCATTGCGCTGATAGAGGTCAAATATGATACAAATGGCATTATTCTTACCACTAGTCTTTAGTGGCGTCGCTAGTGCTTTATGGCGGGAACAGAGTCGAAAAAAAAAGGCATCTGCTGTTGTACTTTCACCTTATTTTCCTCAACCAATTCTTCCCAGTGACGAAGAATCTTCAAACGAGATTAGCAAGCAGGTAACCATTATAGATGATACTGCTGAGGTGGTAAACGGGCAGCGGGTTTCACTTATGGCGTTGGCTCTTGCAGGTTCTGGTGCTCTTGTCTTTTCACCTTTCACACTGGCAAGTATTCCTTTATTGAGCTATAGCACATACTATTTTCTTAAGACGATTTATCGATCCAATGCCAAGCGAAAAAAATCAGCATTGACTATTTTTGAACTTGCCAGTGTTGCAGGAACAGTTGTGTCAGGGCGCTATTTATTATTATCTACTTTGCTTACTTTCTCTTTCAGTATACGCAAATGGGCTTTACAGGCTGGAAACATAACATCTATTGGTATGGGTAAGGCGTTTGATCCCAGTTTTCAAAAAATCTGGGTATTGCGTAATAAAACCGAAGTAGAAATTGATAAGTCTGAATTGCAGCATGATGACATTGCTGTGTTGCATACAGGGGATATTATTCGAATGAATGGAGAGGTTGTTAAAGGGGAAGGAATGGTAGAACAATTTTCCTTGACCGGATTTTTACAGGTCGTCCCAAAACAGAAGGGTGATCCGGTATTTACTTATACAGAAGTTGCAGCGGGTGATCTTTTTGTGAAATATAGTTAAGTCTGATCTGCTATTGGTTACACTATTATTGCTCTTTTCTCTATAAAATAGTTTTCTCTTCAATAAATCAGTCAGGATCAGACTGTATCTGTGTTAGCTTCAGAGTCTGAGCTGGTTCCAGCGTCAGATAACTTATCTTGTTTGCGTTGTTTTACTTCCTGAATCAAATCACTGGCTATTAGTTTTCCTGCTTTGAACTGTTCACTGAAGTACTCTTTTGCTGAGTCTGGATTAAAATCCTCCAAAGTTCCACCTTGCTGAAAATGCCTGATAAAAACCTGTCCCACTGCATAGCTAATAGCACCCGAAATAATGGCGACACTGCCACTGCCTGCCAATGTTCCAATCCCCGGTATACTTTTCATAAAACTGCCTAGTCCAAGCATGGAAACAACAGGTAATGAACCAGAGATAAGAGAAGTGATCAATGACTTATTAATATTGTCAGCTGGAATTTCATAATGTTCTGCCAGGGTCTGGATCATATGAAACTGAATATTAGTCAGGCTGATTATGTCAAATAGAGGAACAGGGATTAATCCAGAAGCTATAGAGGTAATGATATTATTTTTTACAATATTCTGGGCTTCAGACTCTCTTAACGCAGAGGCTACTACACTTAAATTTATTTCACTGGTCTGCAGATTAGTTTCCAGTTCATCAATCGTTTCGGATAGCCTGGCAGAATCTGTATTTGTATCCATAAGTTGCCTCCAATTATTAGCAGTGTTTATAAATTATAACAAGTTTAGAATGTGCATGAAACAACTTTGGTAATCTAATCTGACGAGTTTTGTTGCTCTCAGTTAAGGATTCTCAATCACCGTGTTTAAGTTTGCCAAGGGTTATTGAGTAACATAATACTTAACTGAAAACAAAAGTCTGAGTTATAATTTCCGATGTTATTTCATGTACCTTTCTCAGGGGGTGACGGCAGAAAATATCTGCCAGTTTTCATTATTTAATACCTGAAAGAAATATGACTTTTCCTGAATGTTTCCTGCTTTATTAAAGCGATACATTCCTGAAACGCCTGTCCAGGGAGGTGAGAAATGCACAATAGATGCCAGTAAGGCAGGCTGGGTTGACCGAGCCCTTTTTACCTTGTCAGCAAAAAGCATAATTGAATCATAGCCCTGGGCAGCATCAGCATCAGGCAGTTGCTTATATTTATAACGGTAATGGGTAACAAAAATCTGATTAACAGGGTTCTTTGCCTGTACATTATAAGGCGTTGGAACAATGGTATTGTTTCCCGCAATACCTGCTGATGTTTTAAATATTTCAGAATCAAGGTTTCTTGAACCCAGGATAGGGATATCTATCCCCATTTCCCTTGCCTGTTTAGTTAGTCTTGATGCTGTTTTTGCTCCGGCAGAGAGAAAAATTGCATCCGCATCTTTGTGTTTTAGATCCGATAAAATAGAACGGAAGTCTGCTGTTGCACCAAAAAATGGTTGATCAAATACCAGATTAAAATCGTTTTGGGCGGTTTCTTTAAATAGCAGGGCAAATTTGCGATGTTCATCTGCACGGGCATAGAGTACGGCTATTTTTTTTAAACCCAGAATTTTACCTAGACTGCATATCTGCTTCACCAACTGTTTATTATCCGCAAGCAGTCGAAAAGTATAGTCAAAACCATGCGCAGTCAGTTCTTCTTCGGTAACAAAAGGAGAGAAAAATAGTACCCGGGCTTTTTCATAAATGGCAGAAGCGGGAATAGCAATCTCTGCATTTCGATGACCCATGACGGCGGACACTTTTGGGTTGGAAACAATACGGCGAATAGTTGGTCTTGCTGTCACAAAATCAGGACTATCCTGTTCAATAAGTAATTTAAGAGGTCGACCTAATAAACCCTTTTGTTGGTTAATCTCCTCTACAGCCAGCTTAACTCCCCTGATATAATGACTGCCGGCAGAATTCTGAAGAGCCACAATAACAATTTCTCCCTGATTCTTCTGAGCATATTTAAGTCGTTGTGATGCCATCGTTTCATAGTCAACATTACAGGCAGTCAATAAACAACCGGTGATAATTAATAGCAAAGAGTTTTTAAGTAATTTCAAATTGAAGTTTGGATGAAGGCTTCTCAGAATCATCACTGCACAGGCATCTGATTAAGTTCAGGGGAGGGTACTTGTGAGGAAGATTTGGGGATGTGCGAAGGGCTGGAAGAAAGGGTCATCATTTGTTTGTTTATATTACGAGTAGTAGCTCCAGCTTTAGTAGTAAAAGCGTTATCTCCGAGGATCAGCGGCAGGCCATTCTTCCCCGAACCAATAACAACAATCTTGGCATTTTGTGATTTTGCCAGCTCCTGAGTGGCTTTAATACCCTCAAATGTCAGTATTTCAGGTGTCAGAGATTCACCGATAATACGCTGTGCCTGATTGATACCTCGGGCTTCACTGATTTTGCGCTGGGCTTCCTTTGCCGCAGTTTTCAATCGAAACTCGTAAGACCTCATATATTCCTGCTGAGTTAGCTTGTCTTCTATCGCTTTAACAATATTATCGGGCAAGGTGAGGCTGCGGATAATGACATCATCAACGACAACATAATTACGCCCTATCTCGTTAATTGCCAGAACAATAGCTTTGTTCAACAGGCCATTTTCATTGGTATAAATCTGATCCGCATTATAGCTGCCAAGCTGCTTACGCATGACGGACTCGAGTTGCGGGAGGACGATGCGCTGCAGGTAATCAGGACCAATCTTCTGATGTAGTGTGGGCAGCATGTCATACTGGGGACGATAACGAATGGCTACTGCCAGATGAATACGCAAACCTTTTACCGATAATACATCAAATTCATGCAGGGCGATCTGGTTTCGGGTTTCATAGATCGTCATGATATCCAGGGGGCTGATAATATGAACACCCTCTTTATATATATAATCAATCTCTGTACCGCTAAAACGACGGAATAATACGCCCGCTTCACCCACATAGGCAGTAATAACTATACGATGCCAGAGCAAAACCGTTAATATTGTAAGAATTAACAGAAAAATAATCAGGTAGTGTTTTTTCTTTCGAGGCCAACGATATTGTATAGACTCTGTACCTTTTAAAATATTAAATATTTTCACACTCAACTCTTAGAATGCTGGATAAGAATAAGCTGGATTTGTATGAAGTGCATAAGTTTTGATAAGTAGCAGATCGTTATACCCTGTAAATAAACAAGTTCCCAGGTTACAATGTGAGGCGATAAATAAGCTATAAGCGCCTGAGTCCTAAAGTGAGACATTATATAGGAATTGAATGAAAAAAGGGAGTGTCAAAGAAACAGATTGCCAAATTTCCCGATCGTGATCCAGGCATTCTATCCAGATCCAGAGAGTTAAAGCGATATACGCAGTTATCGGAAGCAATAGACCAACTGCAATGAAGATTGAACAGCAATGTGCATTAACAAATAGTCTGTTTTAGTTATTTGATAAATGCTGGCTGCTGTTTATATAGCTTCAGGAGAATCAAACAGCAGGTTTTGTTCCCGATACTAACGATGATACTTAAATCAATCTAGGCAGGAGCATCTTCTTTAGCTTCAGATTGTTCAGACTCAGATTCTTCAGCCATATCGACTTCTTCGTCTTCATTTAACCAGTATTTATTAACCACATAATAAGCGCCAATACCAATTACGATGCCCAGACCTACTGGATGAGAGCCTATTAAAGCCTTAACAGTTGAGCCCGATGAACCAACTGCTCCCATTGACTTTGAAAGGAGCCCTTGAGCTTGTTCAATCATGGATTTTTCCTTATTTTGGTAGTGTTAGATAGAAGTGTCTAAGCTTACCATTCTGGATGAATATGCGTCAAGCTAATATATGTTTTCGGTAATATTTTGATTATGTCCGGCAATACAGGTACAATGATTGCGGTTTTCGCGTTACTAGTTATTCGTGTTATTTAGTTAATAGTAAAGCAAAAATGGCCTGTCTCATAGCAGAGCGGATGGTTTTTTCAATCGGTTCAATAAATAAGTATTATCAGTAAAACGTATATTACCTAATCAGAAATAACTAGCATTCAGGATGCTATGATGCCATGGCACAAGTATATTGCCGGAAAATCAAAACCTGATGCAGTTACAGCTATTTATTAGCTGGATTGGGTAAAGGATTATCCACCAGATGACAGAAGTAAAGTCATTAGTTGATTTTAGTTTTACTGTTACTATTAGTTTGTTACCCTGTATAACATGTTTATCACTTCATTACGACTACTAATCTTCTGCCTGTTATCGGGCGTATCTATCCTTGGCATATGCCAGGAAATACCCCCGCCACCTGTGGGTAAAATTTCCGTTATCCATATTCATGCCGAAAACCTGTCCCCTCTGGATATCGGTCTGGAAATTGGTCGACAAAGCAAACAGTTATTTCCGGATATTGAATATCGCTATGACAGTTATTTAATGGCCAGCCTTAACCAGATGGGCTTTAATGACATACTCAGAGATCGATTACCCAAACTTAAAAGCCATATAGACGATAACTATCAGAAAGAAATGGAAGGGATTGCAAGCAGTTGGACACTTATCCATGATAATAAACTGGGTGACGGCTATCTATCATGGGATGAATACTGGGTATTGAATCTACTGGCAGACATTGGCTTGCCAGCCAACGGCACAGGATTTGGTGTGTTAAACACAGTGTCCAGAGAAAAAAGCACGATTATCGGGCGTAATCTGGATCTGAAAAGCACGCCCGAACTGCGCAGTTTACAGGCAATCACTGTTTATCAATACCGCAGCCATGTGCTCGTTAATATTGGTTTTGCTGGTATTATCACTGTTCTTAACGGTTTTAATGACAGTGGCCTGTTCGTTGCCCATTTTAATGCGGCTTCAGATTTATCCTATCAGAACCCATATCCAGTAAGACAGAAAGCAGGCAAAACCCTGCAGGCATATGGTTTTGCCATGCGAAAAGCCCTTGAGACCATGACTTCTGTACGCAAGGCGACTACCGCACTGGCCAATAATAGCTATGGTATCAGTAGTAATATACTTATTGCGGATAACAATAATATACAAATACTGGAATACTCTCCAGCAGGAAAAGCGCAGATAAGAAGCTGGCAAAGTGAGACATATCCAGACAAACAATGGAATAGCCCTTCACAAATAGCAGTAGTTGACTGCCATGTATTGAACAGCCGGTCAGGCAGCTGTGAAAGAGCCAAAGATACCTACCGCTGGGAACGCTTACGCACACAGGCAACATTTACTAAAAATAATAAGGCAGGGGTGCAGGATATAGCAGGGATAATGCTGGACTCACATAACCAGTATTATGAAATACTGGCTTCCGATACCTTACAGTCAATGATTTATCTGCCCGGCACTGGGCACCTGTACCTATACTCTGCACCTGTTAATACGACTAAAATACCACCTGCTTATAAAATCTATTATCAGGATATATTACCTGCCAAATTCCGAAATTTACAGAATAAAAATTATTACTTATGGTGGATTTCAGGATTCCTGATCCTGTTGGCAATTGCCTTATGGGTAATACGGAGATCAATGAGAGAGAAAACCGTTGGGAATAATATCGGTCTTGATAATGTTAATACAAATAGCCGGGTCAATAATACAGAATATTGACAACCGAAAAATATTATTCATGGTGATTTCTGTCATCGGGCCGGCTGCTGAAAAATATCCAGCGCAAAAAGGTGAGCCATGCCGCCGCCCCAGGTATTCAGCACGGTTAATCTTAAGCGCCGAATATTTGCCTGTGGGCAAGCTTGTACATCCAGTCGTCGAATATTAAAAGTTTTGTGAATCAAGGTTTGCCAACTATTTTTATTATTCGAATAATATTCAAGCAGATACTCTTTCATCATCATTGCCGGCATTTCTGCCCTGTTTTTCTTTAATGGATAACTGCAGGGCAGGCGTTTAATATTTTTAAAATCACTATCATGAATCATCCTGATGCCGTGAATATCCGATACCTCCTGCAGTTCAATTTCCAGCGTCTCACCTTCGGCAAGCCATAGTCCATTGTCTTTGCCATTTAAGTCTCGATCGATGCCATTGTATAAAATGGCACCTGATTTATGTTTGACCTTCAAGGGCAGGGCATTTTTATGTCGTCTTGACCTGCCCGGCAAATAACAATCCTGATCCAGTAAGCGTGTTTGCAGTGCTTTTATTTGGTCTTGATCCTGATAAAGCCGTCTTGGTGTAATAGAATATTCATTCGCTATAGCCGCCGCTGTACCGGCTGCCTGACCCATCAGGGCGCAGGTGCCGATCACTCGGGTACTGCCCAGAGCCATATGGCTGACAGAGATATTTCTGCCGGCAAACATCAGGTTTTCAATATTGCTGGAATAGAGACATCGAAAAGGAATACCATAAGGACTAGGTGCCTGATTGAATACCGTAGGTCGCCCCGGATAAAAAATACCTTCTGGATGATGGTGATCCATGGGCCAGCCACCATAAGCTACGGTATCTGTAAATTTTCCGCCTGATAGTATGTCTTCCTGAGTTAATACCCAATCTCCTTTATAACGGATATTCTCCCGCTTTCCTGGTACAGAACCTATCCACTCCAGCTCCCACTGGTGTCCTCTGCCATCAGGATGATTCTTGATACAATCCCATACGCCATAGGAAATTTTTAGTAATTCATCCCGGATGCTTTCGGCATCAGCAATGGTATCCTGCATGCCGCCAACTTCCAGCCACCAGAAATTACTGTTTGCCTGTGCTTTTAATATGCGCCAGGGCAGGTCTTTTTCGCTAAAGCGGTAAGCCCATTCTGGCGCTATAAAAGGCACATGCTCATCGACTTCCCGTAATTGCAGCAAGATGGAATTTCCCATCGTGGAATTATCCGCTTTATCGACTGCCAGTGACTCATTAAATTCATTCATGCCTTCCCTGCCACGGTAAAACTCGGCGCCGCAGTAGCGTAAAATAGAATCGCCGGAACAATCAATAAAATACTTTGCCTGGATCTCAGTCCATTTCTGTGTACTTAATTGCCAGGCTCTGACAGATTGAATCTGATTATTTCTGCTATGAGTATCAATCACACTGGTATTCAATAACAGCCTGAGATTTTTCTGATACTTGACTTTGGAATATAAAATATGATCCCAGAGGGTATATTTTAATCCAGGGTTTCGATACAGGTTTTCCAGTAATATCTCTTCAAGGATGCCGGCCTCTTTCTGATCGCTGCCCCGTGCGCCACTGATCCACATGCGAACCTCTGATGAAGCATTACCTCCCAGCACGGGGCGATCCCGTA
>JALVAL010000330.1 GCA_027011205.1 Gammaproteobacteria bacterium | reverse complement strand
TAATTTTTTTTGTTAGTAACAAATGAATCCCGTGTAATTAACTTTGTATATGTTCCGAAACAGGCATTTCTTTTTTAATAATTAGCAGCAGTCCCATGATGAATACAAACAACAACGAAATTGAACTCATACCTGCTACAGGCCCGAAATATTGGAACACATGCCCAATGCCGAAAGGTATTATCATGCCACCCAGCGACATGAAAATATAAAACATTGTATAAACACTTGAAGAATGTGATTTTGGGTAAATAGCCGCCGCCGACAGAAAAAGCGGACTCACTCCCGATATAAAAATCATTGCAATAAAAAACAGAATAACATTTACTATTTCTGTTTTAGGAAAGGGTGCAACAAAAACCAGCACTGCCGATACAGGGACTATAATTAATAATGTGGGGTAAACTTTTATTTTTTGTGCGACTTTGCCCCATATTAATCGTCCGATAATAGTTGAAATACCCATGGTAGCAAGTATTATATGCGACATTTCCAGAGATGTTCCGCGTTGCTCTTCGAGAAATGTAATAAGCCAGGTTAAAAAAGCGGCTATCGAACCTGCACCAAGAATAATGGCCACCATAATACCATAGAAAAACGTTTTATCGAATTCAACCATTTCTTTTATAATGCGCAGGCTTAATTTTTGAGTATTATTTATGGGTTTGTGCTTTGTAAGCATTATGGGTATAAGCAAGGGTATTATCATGATTGCCGGCAAGGCAAAATTCCATCGCCACGACATATTCAGATAAGAAATAATACCCGGAAAAACAGACCCGACAACAAAACCCAAAGCAATAAAACTAAATATCATCGATTGTAATTGAGCGCTTTTTTTACTGTAATGTTGTGTAATGTAAATACCGGGTAATGTTGACATTATACCGTTCCCAAATCCAATAAACAGATATAGCAGCGCAAAAAGAATAAAATTTTCACTTTGCGATACTGCCAATAGTGAAACAGAAACAATAATTGACCCGGCCACCATAAGTTGTTTCATGCTAAACTTCTTAATTAAATGTGTTATGGCGAAAGCACTTATCATTATACCTGTAAAAAATATCAGGGAAAGCACTCCTGCTAAGCCGGACTGAATATTAAAATACTTCATAATCATGAAAATAGTTGAAGGCACAAGCAATTGCACAAAACCGGTAAGGATTATCATTGGGTAGAAGGCGTTCATTGCTGCCATTGAAGGTTTGGTGGTATTTGTCATAGATTTTTTTGTAATTATTTTTGCTCCTAGCTTACTTCACTGGAAAAACTTAAAAAATCAAATATCATAATTAGCGAATTCGGAAGCTTGCGGCATGCTTTCAGATGGTTTTTTGGAGGAAATGGGTTTCATTAGCCATTGTTTCATTTCATCGTTAAAATGCCTGGCAAAATGCAGTTTTTGCAAATTTCCTTTCATACCTCTTTCTTTGTGAAGGATCAGTGCTTTGGTTAAAAGCGTGGCTATTACATCGGTGGGCTCAATCATTTTATCTTCAAGCACAAGAATATTATCAGTTATACTTCCGTCGGTGAACCTGGCATTTATTGGGGGCGATTGTCCCACAACCGGCCCTGCATCGAGTTCAACCGTTAATTGATGGATGGTTAGTTTGGAGGTTTGGGCATCGCGGTCGATTAAATCCTGAAAAGGCCGGGGGCCCGCACCATACCCGGCAAGCAGGTCGGCTGGATGAAAATTATAAATGCCAAGTTCCGGGAAATTGATGATTGGTGCATCAATAATTTGTCCAAACACACAAACCAGGATTACATCGGGGTTCCATTTTTTAAGCAGTTTCCTGAAATATTCCGTTTTCACCGCTCCTGTATATACCGGTATGCCTCCTTCAAGCCCTGATTCAATCATGCTTGTTTCCAGCGAAATAATATCTGCTTCATCATACATTCTCCATATCCTTCTCTTTTTTGAAATTTTTGCCGTGGGGCTGGCGGGGTCATCGGTTGCCAGGCCGATAATGTTCAAACGCGAAGGGTTTTGTTTTTCTATCTTTTTAAGGGTTTCCAGTAATAACCAGCCTAGAATATAACTGCTTATAACCAGCATCTTCATGCCTTCTCCGGTTTTGTTTTTCCGTTCTGTTTTGGATGGAAGGATAAGTTGTCCCCAGCAGGAATCGCCCACATCAGTAATAATCTTTCTTCCGTGGTTATCATGTGTCAGGATTTTATCTACTGTTTCTTCGGGATTTATAGTTGACATATTTTTTTCTTTTTCATCACTTTTCGATTTAGGGGGTTTAACTAATTTCTTATTACAATTTTATGAGAGCTGGTTGAACCGGCATGTCTTAAA
>JALVAL010000329.1 GCA_027011205.1 Gammaproteobacteria bacterium | reverse complement strand
GCTCAATCTGGTGGGTATTAAAAGCAGAATATTTGTACGGGGGGTTCGCGGTGTTCGCCTGGGCAAAAGTGATGAAAAAATCAGTTTAAGAGTACAGGGTGAAAACCTGCAGACTCTCAATGACATTGGTGATCAACTGGTCGAAAAACTACGCACGGTTCCGGGCTTAAGAAACTTAAAACAGACTTATGAAGAAAACCACAAGGAACTGAAATTAAAAATTCGCCGTAAACGGGCTGCGGATCTGGGCATTAATGCCCAGGATATTGGCTACGCTTTAAAAGTGGCGCTTGATGGTGTGGTAGTCTCTGATTTTATCGAAGGGGATCGTGAATACAATATCAGAATACGGTTGCCTCGCTCTGAAATTCTGTCCAATGACGATTTAAAACATATTCTGGTCAAACATCATAATGGTCAGCCGGTGTATATTAATGATGTGGCAGAACTACAGTTTTCCGCCTCACCCTCTGTAATTGAAAGGGATAATCAACAGCGTATAGTAGAAATAACTGCCAGTTTAGTTAATGATGATGATCTGCTCAGTGTTATGAACAATGTTGAACAACAACTGAAGTATTTTCCATTACCTGAAGGCTATTATCTTTATGACGGAGGAGCAAATAAAGAAATTAAGGAAGGCCGGAATATGAGTATGATTTTATTTGCTCTGGCCATTTTTCTGGTATTTGTGGTAATGGCAGTACAATATGAATCCTTAAAAAATCCACTGGTAATTCTACTGGGCATCCCCTTTATGATCATTGGTGTAGCTGGAGGCCTGTACTTTAGAGACCTGCCCGTTTCCATGCCCGTCTGGCTGGGCCTCATTATGCTGGCTGGAATAGTAGTTAATAATGCCATTGTTCTGGTGGAACAGATTGAACTGGAACGCAGCAAAGGGCTATCACTCACACCCGCGATTACCCATGCGGCCCGTCTCAGACTGCGCCCTATTCTGATGACCAGTATTACCACCGTCGTAGGGATGCTGCCCTTATCAATTGGTCTGGGCGAAGGGGCTGAAATGCTGCAGCCACTGGCTGTTATCATTGTCTGGGGTTTAAGTTTTTCCATGCTTGTCAGTCTGCTGGTTATTCCTGCACTGTATCGCCTGTTCCATTTTAAAGCAGCTAACAATCTCTGATATATTGTCTATACTCATGAAGGGTATAGACACTTTTAACCTAAAGATCAGGCTGATGTATGACGTTTTTTATTCGTTTTATTGTTTTATTTTCTTTTTTCTGTGTCTACCATGGTGCTTATTCCAGTTCATTTAGAATCTCACCTGAAGAATTAAACAAAACCTTAAACAGTTCATCTTTTATTATTCTGGATGCCCGTTCCTTTAAGGAATATAAAAAAGGTCATATTCCCGGAGCCTTGAACTTTCCAATAAGCTTAACTTACGAAAATAAACAGTTGAATGGAAAAATATCTGCTCCGTATACCATACAGAGTCTTTTTCGTACTCTTGGGCTCAATGTCAATAACTCTGTGATAGTTTATGATAATGGTGAACTTGCAGATGCTGCCCGTTTATTCTGGGTACTGGAAGTCTATGGACTGAAACATGTTCGGGTACTGAATCACGGTTATGACCAGTGGCTTCGGCTTAATTATCCAGACAATACAATAATACCTCAGGTAAAACCCAGCAATTATATCGCCACAGTTAACCATAAACATCTAGCCAGTAAATTCACCACTTTACTGGCCACCCGTAATACCAACCAGATCATTATAGATGCCCGTCCCAAAGCAGCTTATACTGGTAAAACATCTACCGCCAGACGTTTTGGACATATTCCAACAGCTATTAATGTCCCCTCAGCGCACAATATTTCTTATAGCAATGGTATTGCCGGTTTTAAACAGCTTAATGAGTTAGGCAATCTGTATCAGAATATCGATAAAGATAAAAAAGTGATTATTTATTGTGCGGTTGGCCGGGTATCCGCAACCAATTACCTGGCATTACGCGAGTTAGGCTACGATGTTTCCAATTATGACGCCTCCTGGAAAGAATGGGGAAATGACTTCAAACTCCCAATTGAAAAATAAGCGACTTAAGCATGCACCTTAAATTCAAGTGGCAGAAACTCAGTATTCGAACTCAACTTGTTATTTTGATGGCTGTCCTGTTAACCTTTGTTGAATTAAGCACCTTATTTCTGGTCACCTGGCTTGATCGACAGGAACGTCAGAATATAGCTATTGAACAGGCCGAAACATTAGGCCGTTCCATGAACAATGACTTATTACGTGCCCTGGTTTCTCCAGGTGCTGACACCTATGCAGATATCACCTCCCGCCTCAGCGGTTTTACCTCTGTAGATGCTCTGGTTTTATACAATGAACAGAATCAGGCTGTTTTCAGTTTTGGTGATGTAGAACATTTTAATAAAGAAAAAGCCATGAAACTGCTTCTGGATCAATCATTTTTTACCCATGAGGGACGGTTATTTTTAAAAATTCCAGTTCAGGCCGATAATTTTATTTTTGGTCAGGTACTGATTGTTATTAATCCAGAACGCTACCAGACAGAATTAAAAGAACATTTCCTTACCCTGATATTAATATTTCCAGCATTATTATTAATCGGTTTATCGATTGCCTGGAAAATAAGCCGCTTATACACACAACCCTTTCAGACACTGGCCAGAGCTTTTCAACAAAATGATGTTGAACAAAATCTTTATTCCAAAGTTTATACTCAGGCAGAAAACGAAGTTCACACTCTATTTAGCGGCTATAATGACATGATTGAGAAAATCGAAAAAACCACTCAGTTAATGGACTATCGCAGTCGGCATGACAGTCTAACCGGCCTGTATAATCGGTATGCCATTGAACAGGAAATTCTTTCTGCTTTAAAAACAACTCTGAATTCTGAACTTTATCATGCACTGTTAAATATCGATCTGGATCAATTTAAATTAATTAACGATTCTCATGGGCAAAGTGCCGGAGATGAATTATTAAAAATGATTGCCCATTACTTTCAGAATCATATTTGTGAACATATCTCTGTCAGCCGTATTGGTGGTGATAATTTCATACTCTTACTTAAGAATACCGAACGGGAAGCAGCTATTGATTATACCCGACGCCTGTTAGAAGATTTAAAGGATTTTCGTTTTTTCTGGCAGAGTAATGCAATTAGTGTATCAGCCACCATTGGCCTGGTTTTATTTAAACCCTTTGAATACACTCTTGATGAGTTAATGAACATAGCAGATATCACTTTTTATAGTGCTAAGGCATTGGGTAGAAACAAATTACATATTTATGATCCACAGGAACATGATAAAGAGCAAAAAGATAATGAAGTGGCTATTGCAAATTATATTCAGGAAGCATTGCAACAGGGATCAGCCAGATTTGAACTATTTGCTCAGGCTATTGTCCCCTTACAATACCAGGACGATAAAATATCCTATGAAGTATTGATCCGCATGTGGGGCAGTGACAATCAATTTTTACCGCCTGATAGTTTTCTCTCTATTGCCGAGCGGTACCACTTAATGGTGGAAATTGATATATTTGTGCTCTGGCATTACCTGGAAACCGTATGTCAACACCCTGGACATCTACAGCAGTTGCATACCGTTCATCTAAATCTGGCCGGCGGTACTCTCAATAATCACGATTTTCAGGAAAAATTAAAACTGGCCATCAGAACCTTTGATTTCCCCTGGCATTGTCTGGAAATGGAAATCACTGAAACTTCTGCAGTGGGCAATTTAAATCAGGCCACAGATTTTATTAATTTCTGTCGCAATAAAGGTATTGGCTTTGCACTGGATGATTTTGGCACCGGCATGGCTTCGTTTGAATATCTGAAAAATTTACCCTTTAATGTGGTAAAAATTGACGGCAGTTTTGTCCGGGATATGCTCAGCGATCCCTTTGATCATGCCATGATCTGCTATACCCAGGATATCAGCAAATTGCGCCATCAGGAAACAGTGGCCGAATATGTGGAAACGGAAAGTGAAGTGGAAGAATTGCGTAAAATCGGCATTACTTATGGACAGGGATCTTATCTGGGCAAGCCCAAACCACTGGCCGACTGGCTTTAAAAATTTTATTGCCTAGAAATTTTTAATAATACTAAACACCGTTTTACCTTCACAGGGAAAGTTCTGGGAACATTCTTCTGACTTTTTACTGGCATTAATATCAATATAATCTACTTTTAACTGCATTCCCTTATACCTGGTTGAAACCCCGACACTCCAGTCCTGATAGTCTTTCATACCACCCTTTTCAGGCTTATCTTTAAACTGGTTCCAGCCATAGCGGGTTTCAACTGAGAACAGCTTTTTTACCGGCACAGCAATACCCAGTTCATAATTATAGTATTCACCCATACCGTATGAATCCGGACTGTATTTAACAGCCGCTTCCGAAGAAAGGTGTTCAAAACGATATTCCAGCCGGGTCTGGTATTCTTTACTGGTGTTTTTATGGCTACGAGGCTCAGGGATCACATTAAAGCTGTGATAAGGTGCAAATATATCTGCCGCTTTATCCTGATAATTTACATCCAGTTCTACAATGGGGAATTTGATTTTTTTCTGTGCTTTATTAGCAGACAAATTATTCTGCTGTTCAAATTCGCTGACAAAATCCAGCGCACTGGAATAGGATACCGAAGCAGGCAGACCTTCAACTCCCAAACCGTATTGATTAATAGTTGTTTCTTCAGCCCATACAGCACCTGTCTGCATAGCAAGCATAAGTATAGTAGTGGAAAGAATTGTGTTTTGTTTTCTCACTGTTTTTATCCCTGATAAGGAATGAAAAGAATTAAACAACACATTATCGTTGGAACATCAAACTAACTATTTAAAAAGAGCTGTAATTGAATCTTAACATTTATTGCTTAAAGTTAAAATATCAAACCAGCTTACTTTTGTAGGGATTATCTACAAAAGGGGCAATTTTTATTAGTTTTCCAGGAGCTGGATGAATAATAACAGGCCGGAAAAACCATTCCAGTAATAAAACCTGTTTTTGTGAAACTAATCTTTTAATCCCGAAATAACCTTATATTTTTGTGAACTAACACAAAGTATATCGAAATTTTCCAGGTTTATCAGGATTTATGGCTGTCCGGAGAAATCCACTTCCACTTTAAAATAAGACATAATATCCACCAGCCAGTTAAACAGGGGTAATAATTGCTGATAATAAGTCATACACCAGGGAATAAACTCGGGACTGAATAATTGTTCTGGTAAAGGCATCTGAAACCAGCACTTCAATCCCTTATAACGGATTAAATCCTGATTGATTAAGTCTTTTGCATCACTATGAGTAAAACCTCTGGGCAATTTCTTTAGCTGCTCACCATCAAGAATAACCCCAACCTGTTTCAGGTGCTGGAGAATATCATGTAGCTGCTGATCTTTTCCCGGCAGTACACATTGCTCACGCCAGGCCTGCAGGTATTCCGAGGTAAAATGATTAATTCCTACTCCTATTTGAATGTATTCCGGCCGAAACGCAAGATAAAATCCCGGACAACGGGTTCGCTTTAACATGCCCTTCCAGAACAAATAGGAAATATGGGTTTTATAAGGTGTTTTATCCTTACTGAAACGGGCATCACGAGCAAAACGATAAATCGAACCATTGACTTTAGGGACCACATTAACCCCTGGTGCAATTTTCTGCAAAGCGCCCCCCAGGGCTTCCACCAGATCCCTTGAAACCTCCAGAATTTCCTGTTGATAGAAAGTATAATGTTCATCAAACCATTTTTTATTATTATTAAGTTTGATAGCTTCCAGAAACTGGATGACTTCAGGATTAAAACCATTAAATTGCGGCATAATATGACCTGTTGCATATTTTAAAAAACCATTTTAACATTTTCATCAAACCAGAACCCATTACTTGACTATTTTACTTGGTTATTATATAGTTAAGTCCTGATTCAAATTTACCCTTAAATCCGATTTTACGAATGGTTGGATGTTGGTTCAGGTTATTTTGACCAGTACAGTGGATTATCTGCTACAAGTGCCTTTCCTCCTCATGCTCCGACAGGTTCTTATCCATTTTCCGGACAGATAGTTCACTCTTCTTTAACCAGAAGCAGTGATTATTCTTTATATAAGAAAAGCGTTTTTAGGTTCAGGGCTTCATGTTAAAATAGTTCGTCTAATTTCTTATTAAGGATATTATTTATGGCCTCATATTTCGTTTACAAAATTTCACCGACTATTGCCAACCTGGTTAAGCCAATGGAGATGCTTGAAGAATTTGAGACGTATAAAGAAGCTCGTAACTACGCCAGAGAACAACGCATGAACCGGGATAACAGTTCTCAAAGTACTTTTAAAGTTATCTTTGCAGAGAATCCTCTGGATGCTGAGGAAAAACTGGGCGAACATCGGGAACAGCCCATCCTGAAAGAATGGGAGAAGTAAGGTCTTATTTCATACTCCCCTGTTTTCATGGAGAAAGAAAGACCTGCTTCTCATTACCCCTTAATACAAAATTAAAATAATTATGGATGAAGATCAGTATCGTTCAGCTTATCGGGAAATGAACCCCACTCGCTGCTACTTTGAAAAACTTTTACTACTGCGTTACGGACAATGTGAACAGTCGGAAAAATTATTTCTGGCCGAGCGTGAAGCTTTTTCCTGTAAGAATGCCGTTGCCCAGCAGAGATGTTACAGGTTACTGGAAAATCTTCGTTCCAGTTCACGTTTTGCCCTGCAGATAACTCAGGCCGACAGTCCGTTACCCCATGCCAAAGAAATTAAGGTACAGGTTGGCGGTTTATTTGGTCTGCAGCAATTACTGGCAGATAAAAATCTGACCGAAACAAATATTCTGAATGATGATGATGCGAAGTTTGGTGAGCAGGCACGGCAGCAGGCTCCTATCGAAAATATTTTTGCTACCATTAATGAAACAATAGCTCAATTCCAGACTCTGGCTGACATTCCATATAATGAAGTGGTTAAATCCATTATTAATTTCAAATTACCGGAACGTAAACGACGTTCTAAACGCAAACGTTCGGATCAACAATAGAAACAGGTCTGACTCTGTTTCTGTTTCTGTTTCTGTTTCTGTTTCTGTTTCTGTTTCTGTTTCTGTTTATTCTATAATATTTATTTCTTAAACTTAACCACTTCTGCCGGTTTAACTTCATCGGTAAAAAATGGACGGGATTTGTTTTCAACGCCCAGATCTTCCATTAATTCTCTTTCTCTGGCGGCAATCAATGAAAAGCAGGCTCTGATATCATCAATGGTATCTTTACTTAAAGGATGGATCAGACCCGGATCGGACGGTGTGGTGTCCTTAACAATATTAGCCAGGGTTTTACGCATGGCCACCATAACCTGCTGTTCTTTGGTGAGTGAATTAAAATCCATTGTATTTACCTTTTTTTTAATTTTTTAACGTATGTATATGTTTATGTCTAAAGTAAAAGCAGAATCCTACATTTAAAATATTTTTTCCTACATAAGGATCAGATTTATCTTGCAGATTTTATGCTTCAAAAATTTTATATTTAACAACATAGAAAACAAAAGTAACTATTAACAACAGCTGTAAGCCCAGCAGCTCGACTTAAAAGACGAGGCTTTCTTCTGCTATCCTCGACCTTAAGGACGAGGCCTTACGAGGTGCTGGGTAAAAACAACTATAAAAAAGAGACATATAAAAATGAAACAGGTTTATCTTTTTATGAGCACAATTGGCATTGCCTTTACCGGAGTCATGCTGTCTCTATATTTAATATTAAGTACTTTTTTTGTCTAACCTTTGTCAAAACCTGCTTTCACATTCCTGAACAATATTCTCAAGCAGGCTATTCCCTGCGACCACGCGCACTTTGAAATGAGCTGGTGCGTTCTGAATTAGGGTTAAACCATTTCAACTTATCATGCAAAGTGACCACATCGCCCACAATAATTAAAGTCGGTGCTTTCACTTTTTTCTGTTCCACAATTTCTGCCAGGGTAGCCAGTGTGCCCACATGAACCCGCTGATTTTCAGTGGTACCCTGTTCTACCAGAGCCGCCGGTGTATTATCGTTTAAGCCGTGCGCTACCAGTTCCTTGTGAATAATATTAACTGCCTGCAAGCCCATATAAAAGACGATAGTCTGGTTAGGATGTGCCAGTGCTTTCCAGTTAAGATTCACGGTTCCATCTTTTAAATGTCCGGTCACAAACACACAGGACTGTGCATAAT